>DAOVVG010000084.1 GCA_030632175.1 Gammaproteobacteria bacterium | reverse complement strand
GTCCCTTCTCCCTCCGGGAGAAGGACAGGTAGAGGGGATATAGAATCAGGCAGTTGCCTAATTATACCCCCCTCTCCCCAGCCCTCTCCCGGAGGGAGAGGGGGTAGGGGGTTGGTGCTGCTGGTTAGTTGAATATTGCTGTGATAATTGAAGAAGCGTCCCTTCTCCCTCCGGGAGAAGGACAGGAAGAGGGGATATAAAATCAGGAAATCATCTAATTGTGTTTCCACTCCCGGAAGGAGAGGGAGGGTAAGGAGACAGGTTGCAGGCAAGCTATTGCAGCTATTGCAGCTGTTGGTGCTGGTGGCTCTGCCTGTCTTGTCCCATGCCGTTGAACAGGAAAAAACCGGCGGCTGGCGGCTGGCAGCAGAATCCAGTCCCTACCTGCAGCTGCATGTTGATAATCCGGTGACATGGTATCCGTGGGGCGAAGCGGCGTTTGAGAAGGCGCGTCGGGAAAACAAGCCGCTGTTTATTTCCATTGGCTACTTTACCTGTCACTGGTGCCACGTGATGGCGCGCGAGTCTTTCAGCAATCCGGAAATCGCGCAGCAACTGAATGATAATTTTGTTGCCATCAAGATTGACCGTGAGCAACGTCCCGATATTGATGCGGCCTACATGCAGTATGTGGTCCTGACGCGCGGGCAGGGTGGTTGGCCCATGTCGGTGTGGGCTACCCCGGATGGTGAGCCGTTTCTCGGCGGGACCTATTTCCCCGCGGATGGCGGGTCGGGGCGGCCAGGCATGAAACAACTATTGACCAAACTGTCTGCCTTGTGGTCACAGGATGAGGACGGTATGCGTGAAGTAGCGACGCATGCTGTGGAGACGTTAAGAAAAACCGGTGGTTCTGCCACGCCGCTTAAAAAACTGACCACACAGCCGGTGGCCGAGGCGCGCCGCGAATATGTGGCGGCCTACGATGAACTGCAGGGTGGTTTCGGTCCGGCACCGAAGTTTCCGCAACCGTCACGGCTGATGTTCCTGTTGCAGGACGACAGTCAGCAGAGTGCCGACATGGCGCTGTTCACGCTGGACCGGATGATTGATGGTGGTATTTATGACCAGCTGGGGGGCGGCTTTCACCGTTATTCCACCGACTTCGGGTGGCGGGTGCCACACTTCGAGAAGATGCTTTATGACCAGGCACTTATTGCCCGCGCCAGTCTGTTTGCCTACCGCCGTAGCGGGGATAAAAAGTATGCCGATACCGCCCGGCAGGTTCTTGATTTCACCCTGAAGGAAATGCATGCGACAGCAGGCGGATTTTATTCCGCGCTCAGTGCTGACAGCTCTGTGCCGGGTAATGAAGACAGACACATGGAGGAGGGTGCCTACTATGCCTGGAGCTGGCGGCAACTGACCGAGGCAATTAATGATGACACGTTGCGTGACTGGGCGGCAGCTCGTTACGGCGTGACCGAGCGCGGCAATGCACTGAGTGACCCGCGGGATGAAATGGCAGGCAGGAATGTGCTGTATCGTGCGCTGGATAAAAAGGTGCTCGCCGAAAAATTCAAAACGGATCTCATTACCGCCGGCCAGCGCAATACCGAGATTGACAGGCGTTTACTGTCTGCCCGCAACAGGCGTCCGGCAGTGCCTGTTGACGACAAGGTGGTGACTGTCTGGAACGGTTACATGATCACGACACTGGCACTGGCCGGTCGCCTGTTGGATGAGTCGCGTTATATTAAAGCAGCAGAGCAGACCGCGATGTTTGTGTTGAATACACTTTATGATGACGAGCGGGGTGTGTTGTACCGCGACTGGCGCGCAGGTGAGCGCGGTGTACCGGCCTTCAGTGAGGATTATGCCGGTGTTGCGGAAGGGCTGCTGGCACTCTACCGGGTGACCGGCGACAAGCACTGGCTGAAACGTGCCGTTGCACTGGTTGATGGAATGCTGCAGCAATTTTGGGATGAAGATGACGGCGGCTTTTTCAGTACGGCGTCGGACACCGAATTGTGGATACGAAAAAAAGAGATCGGTGACGGTGCCTCGTTATCAGCCAACGGCGTCGCGTTGCATGTTTTGCAAAAGCTGGGTGAATTGACCGGTGACACAAAGTATCAGCGGCTGGCATGGGAAACCGCTACCTGGGCCGGTGCCCAGTTGAACAATGCAGCGGCCGCCATGCCTTACAGTTTAATGGTGTGGGACGAGCTGGTGAGGTACAACCCGAAGGCAGAATAACGTGGGGATGTGCACCGGTAGTGCAAATCGCGGACGAGGTCCGCTCCTACAGGTGGGTCTATAGGTGTAGGAGCACACCTTTATGCGCGATGGGTAGCGTTAAGCCGCCCTGCGTCTTCTGGCTGGGCTGGTAATGATATTTACCCTGAACAGGTTGTACAAAAACATCGCGGACGAGGTCCGCTCCTACAGGTGGGTCTATAAATGTAGGAGCGGATCTCGTCCGCGATTGGCGATGCCCCGGATGTCTATGCATGCAGGAGTGCTTGGCGAGCGCGAATCGCGGCACTTGCGACTATACTTTGGGCGACACCGTTAGACTTCGCAAGTCGTGAGGTATCTGGAGGAATGTTGTCTATCCATATGAAATATATTGTAGTTATTGCGGGAATGCTTGCTGCTTCCGGCGTGCTCCTGCGGGCGCCTGCCGGGCAGCCTGACGTACATGCCGAGCTGCAGCAGCGCTTGCTGGAGGCGGAGCTTGGCAGTGCCAGTACCTTTCATTTTGCCAGCGGTTCACGCGCCAGCGTGCCGGATGATACGGCTACCGATGCGCTGTTGCTGAATCTGGAATCGTCGCTACCGGATACGCGCTGGCAGGCAGCAAAAGAACTGGCCGTGCGGCGTGACCCGCGAGCGGTAGAGGCCGTGATCCGGGCGATGCGCGACCCACAGGGAACCATCCGGGTGTGCGTCATGGCGAGTGCGCTGGGTCATCTCAAGGATCCACGTGCGCTGAGCGCATTAACCGAAGCGGTCTTCGACCCACGTAATCGCGATTTGCGCCTGTGTGCGATTCAGTCACTCGGTATGATCGGTGATCGTTCGGCTGTACCAACATTGATTGCGGCACTTGAAGCGAACAACACACCGGTGGCTGCGGCCAATGCAATTGCGCGGATGGGGGATGAACGTGGCGTGTTGCCGATTATTGCAGCGGCGAATGATCCGCAAAAACAGTTGTGGATGGTCATGGCGCTTGGGGAGCTGGGTAGTCAAATGGCGTTGCCCTGGTTACAAACGCTAGAGAGTTCGCAGCAGGCTTCTATTCGTAAGGCAGCACAGGAAGCGCAATGGAAGATTGAACAGCTGTCGGTTAGCAGGCCGGTTGTTGCACTGGCGAATGTGCTTGCCAATGATGCGTCGGCAAGTCGCAGGAGGTGGGCGGCATTCCGCCTGGGTGAATTAAAACAGGCGGAAGCAATCCCTGTCTTGATGCGGGCGCTGGACGGCGACAGTCATGATGTGCAGGGACGTTCGGCGGCAGCACTGATTCGTATTGGTGATGCGGCCTTGCCTGTTTTACGGGTGCAGGTTAAGGACGGCTCCATAACGGGTCGACTCTACGCGGCAGCTATTCTCGGCTATGCCGGTAGCCCGATGGATATTGAGTTGTTACAGGACGTGGTGCAGGAATCAGGGCAAGGGCAGCTGGCCGATGTGGCAGGCCGGTCAATTGATTTGATTAACAGTTTCTCCAGGCCAGAGGACGGGTTTATAGAGTTTGCAGTGATTTAGGTGTTGGGTACGCTGCGCTTTACCCAACCTGCAGATAAACTTTCAATGCTTTTGAGGCCGTAGGATGGGTAAAGGAGCAGCGCGACGTACCCATCAATGACGGGTACGCTGAGTTTTACCTGTCCTGCTTATTCGTCAGCCGGAATGAGCGTAACTTCTACCCGGTTATTTCTTGCAGCAATGCGATTCCATTCGTAGGCAGTGATGTCTTCATGTCGTGGCGGGTATTCTGCCAGCGGGCGGCTGTAGAGGTGTGGGATCAGTTCGATGCTAACCCCGCTGTTGTTCACCAGCGGTGATGTGGCCAGAAAGTTTGCAAAGGCAATGGATTGCCGGCTGCCCAGCGAGGGCAGGTCCTGCAGGGGGTGTCCAACCAGCGTGCATTCGGTTACCGGGAGATCGGCGGGTGGCAGCGTATAGCCATCCACGTCCGTGCCGTTCAGGCAGAATTCACCGAGGTGGGAATCCAGTTGTATGACGCCGGTAAATCCGAGTGCTGCCAGCCGTGACACGAGTTCCTGAATGATGGCCAGGCGCCGGTCACTGTAGGCCTCTTCGCGGATATCATAAGGACTGCTCTGGTTGATCGCCCAGGTGATGCTGTCATACAGCATCGCAGATTGTCTGGCAGCCTGCCGACTGTTTGTGTCGAGTTGCTTGCGCAGCAGTGTGCTTTCGGAGTTGTTTGCGCTGGCCTGTTGCTGTTGAGACAGTTGCGCCGATTCCATCTGGCTGAGTCGCTGGTTGGCTGCATTCAGTGTAGCCCGTGCCTGACTGTTGCTGTAGGCCAGCCATAACAAGGGTATCAGCATGGCAAGGCAGGTCAACAGTACAGGAAGACTGCGGTTTCCATCGCCACGCCGGTTGGTGGCAGGGTCAGTCAGCTGCTTGACCATTTCCCGGATCTCGCGAACATCCTGCACCACTTCGTGGTGATAATTTTCCAGCAACTCGCCCAGGTGGCTGTGTGTTTCGTGGTTATGGTTGATCGCGACGGCTGCTTCCCGGGCGATCACTTCTATGTCTTCCGTGGTGTCTTCCACGCTGTCTTCCATGGTGTCTGTCGGTGCGGCTTGTTCCGGCAGGTCGTCCATCATGACTACCCGGTTCCGCGCAGGCGCATCCTGCGTACGCCGTTCACTGACCAGTTCGAGGTTATTGAGCACCTCGTATAACTCGGCGGGTTCGACCTGCTTTGGCAAAATACCGATGGCACCCAGTGCCCGTGCCTGGCTGACGTACAGATCTCCTTCCTTTGAGGTGTACATCATGATGGGGATAGTGGCAGTCGCCGGGTTGCTCTTGATCGCCTGCACGGCTTGCAGGCCATCCATGCCCGGCATCATGTGGTCCATGAAAATAACGCCGGGGGTCTTGTGGACCAGGTAGTCGAGTGCCTGCTGCGCAGATTCCACGGTGTCGACGTGAAGGTCGTGCTTTTCCAGCATACGTTTCAGTGTAACGCGTGCCGTCTTGGAGTCATCAACAACCAGTGCGAGCCGGTGTGTCATGCGCTGTTTGACCTTGCAGGGAAATCTGTCGCTACTATAACCCAATCACATGGCTGTGTGCGACCGGCAATGCCGGGCGAGGTATTGCTAGCCGGTGTTGCGCATGCCGCTGGCGATAGCGTTAATGCTGCGCAACAGTGGCTTCAGCCAGCGCTCGCGTTGTTCCTCAGTCAGGTCGGCATTGCGGTAGCGCGACAGCAGGGTTACCTGGATATTGTTGAGGGGGTCGAGATATGGATTGCGACGGAACAGCGACAGGTCCAGCATGGGGTTCTCTTCCAGCAACTGCTGGATGCCGCAGACCTGCAAGACCTGGGCGACCGTGCGCTGGTATTCAGCGCGGATCTTGCCATAAATGCTGTCCGCCATCTTCGGGTTGCTGGCCAGCCGGGTGTATTCGCGGGCGATATTCATTTCACCCTTGAACAGTGCCATCTGAATGTTACCCAGCAGGGCGCGAAAGAACGGCCAGTCACGGTACATGGACTGCAACGTGGCAAGGCGTGACGGATCATTGTTGCACCAGTTTTCCAGTGCCGTGCCGAGACCGTACCAGGCTGGCAGGGTATGGCGTGATTGCGCCCAGCCGAACACCCACGGGATAGCGCGGATCGATGACTTGGAGCGGTCCTGTTGTTTACGGTGCGAGGGACGGGAACCGATATTCAGCAGGCCGATTTCCGTCACCGGTGTAACTTCGTAGAAATAATCAAACAGGCCCTCGGTGTTGTCAATGAGATCACGGTAGCTGTTCTCACCCAGGCGCGTGAGCTCATCCATGACATGCATGTAGTCACGCCGGTCTTCAACGTGCGACTCGATCACCACGCGGCTGGCTTTCAGCAGCCCGGTAATGCCCATCGACAGTTCGTACACGGCGGTCTCGGGATTGCTGTATTTGTATCTTAATACCTCACCCTGTTCGGTAAACTTGATCTGTCCGTGCACCGTTCCAGGTGGCTGCGAAAGGATCGCCTCGTGCGTGGGGCCACCACCGCGGCCAATGGTGCCGCCGCGTCCGTGAAACAGGCGCACATGGATGTCGTACTGGCTGGTGATGCTGATGATTTTTTGCTGTGCCTCGTAGAGGCTCCAGTTGGAGGCGAGAATGCCGCCGTCCTTGCAGGAGTCGGAGTAGCCGAGCATGATTTCCTGGCAATGGCAGGATATGTTCAGCAGGGTGCGATAGGTTTCGTTTTGCAGCAGGTCGGTCAGGATGGCTTCCGCGTGATCGAGATCCTCAATGGTTTCGAACAGGGGGCTGATGCGAATCTGACAAAACCAGTTGTCGCCCTGCTGGCCGGCCAGTCCGCTCAGCCAGGCCAGGTACATGACCTCAAGAATATGACTGGCGGAGTGCGTCATCGAGATGACGTAATTGCCAAAGGCATTCTCGCTGACCTCGGTTTGCATGGTTCGCATGACATCGAACACTTCCAGCGTCTCCCGGGTATCGTCCGACAGACCGGAGCGATCAAGGACCGGGGGGGTGGTTGCCAGCGCTTGCGTGAGTTGTTGCTGCCGCGCCGTTTCATCCAGTGCGCCGTAATCAATGCTATCAGGCAGTGTTTTCAGGATCTCGCTGATAGCCTCGGTGTGGCGGGTTGACTCCTGACGAATATCAAGATGCATCAGGAAAAAACCAAAGGTTTGCACCAGTCGTATCAGATCCTTGAGGTCTGCGTCTGCCAGGCCAGTATCACCACCGGCAACCAGAGAGTCATGGATGAGCTGCAGATCCTGCAATAATTCCTGTTCGTTCGCGTAGCCGGTCGTCTGCCCGGTCGGGTCAGTGTCAGGCTTCTCAAGGCGTTCCTCAACGGCAGCCAGGTTCAGATTCAGGCGGTACTGCATGATGCGCAGCTTGTGCCGGTAGAGTTCATGCACATAATCGACTGGCAGGTCCTGAATCGCCTCGGGGAAGCGCTGCTCGTCCGCCTGCACGTTTTCCATAAAGGCATCGGGGAATCGGTACAGCATGGACGAGTGCGTCAGGCGGTGGGAGAGTTCCTTGATACGTTCTATATAGATTCCCAGGATTTCCCGCATTTGCATGCGCAGTGCCAACGCGGTCGTGGCGGGTTTAACAAACGGATTGCCATCACGATCACCACCGATCCACGAGCCAAAATGGATCAGGCTGCCGGGTACCGTGATCGCTGGTGCGTTTTCATCTGTCTGGTAGACGCGGCGTATTGCCTGTTCCAGGTAGCGATAGGTTGCCGGTACGGCCTCGAACAGGCTTTCGTGAAAGAAGTACAGGCCGTTGCGAATTTCGTCCTCGACGCTTGGCTTGTTGACGCGCACTTCGTCAGTCTTCCACAACACCTGTATCTGTTGTTTGATTTCCTGTCGGATTGTGTCGCGCTCATGACGGCTTATACGCCTGTCATCGAGTTGCTCGCTGGTTATAAAAATCCGGCGTAATGCATGCATGATGGTACGACGAATCGCTTCCGTCGGGTGGGCGGTAAACACCGGCATGTAGAGCGCCTGATTCAGCAGTGTCTGAATCTGTTGCGGATCTATCCCTTCATCGTGAAGTTCCTGCATGGTCTGGGTGAACGAGCCAAGCCATAATGGCTCGTTCTTGCGAACCAGCTGACGACGGTGCAGGTGCTGGAAAGACTCCTCGGCAATGTTGACCAGGCTGAAATAGAGATTGAATGCACGAATGACATCGGTCAGTTCGTTCGGCGTGAGTGTCTCAATCAGGCGGGACAGGCGTTTGCGGAGCTTGTCGTTCTCCTCTTTGCGCAGTCGTATGTAGCCCTTGCGCAGAGCCTCGACGGCATACAGGATGCCTTCACCGGTCTGTTCTCGCAGCACCTCGCCCAGCAGGTTGCCGAACAGGCGCACACGGCTGCGCAGGTTTTTGTCGTGGACGGTGGTGACTTGTATGGATTGCCTGGTTGTCATGTGCAAAAAAAGCCACGTCTGCGCGTGGCCCTGGCCTGTTTCGGGAGAGGGGATTATACGGGTTGCCGAAAATTCCGCTACTGAATAAAGCTAAAGAAAAATATATGATAAGCATATAAGTTACTGATAATACAATGACGTCATTGCCACGATATCAGCCGGTCTTGCAGCTGGCCGTTGGACCATGCCCCCCTGCGTGGCTACGGCTGGCGCGCACCCAGGTTTAATTCTCAATCTGTAAGTATTCCGTATGTGGGCTGGGTGTAGATTACTACCCATCGAGTACTTCCAGTATTCGACTCCGTAAATTCAATGCCCGGTCATTTTTGGCCGGGCTTTTTTTTGTTGATTGTAAGCGCACACCAGAATTTTCCTGCCAGCCAGGGTCTGTTGCAAGCAGTTGAATTTCTTGATTGAGCGTCCGGTATCGATCAACCCGGACGTTTAGCCGCTTCTAATATAAACAACCACTTAACGACAGGAGCCGACCCTAATCAGACCCTGTAGGTTCCTCGTCAAGTGTCATACCAGTCATCGTCGGAATAGTGGCGTAAAAAAAGAGCTAAAGAAATCAAGATAATCCATATCCTGTTTTCAT
The DNA here is from genome assembly GCA_030632175.1 of Gammaproteobacteria bacterium. Classification (GTDB taxonomy): domain Bacteria; phylum Pseudomonadota; class Gammaproteobacteria; order UBA9214; family UBA9214; genus UBA9214. The sequence continues at coordinate 2 of DAOVVG010000084.1, read as the reverse complement.
TT
>DAOVVG010000263.1 GCA_030632175.1 Gammaproteobacteria bacterium | reverse complement strand
TAACCCTTCATAGCGCCAGGCACCGGCACAGAAGGTACGCGGGCAACTGGCATTGCACATCACCGGGATACCGCCGGGAAGACAAATCTGGCCGGCATGCGTATGGCCACACAGCATGACATCAAAGTCCGCATGTGCGGCATGCCGGTAAATCTCGGGTGAGTGCGCCAGCAGGATAGACACAGCCTCTTCCGGAATACTGTCCGCTGTCTTTTCTATATTATCCGCACGGTAATAGTGCGGATCATCAATGCCAGCCAGATAGATTGTTTCATCGCCGCGTTGCAGCACCACTTGCTCGTTCAGCAACAGGCGGATACCCATCGATTCCATGCCCGGCACCATGCAGATGGTATCGTGATTGCCAAGAATCGCGTACACCTCGCCCTCTAGATGCGCACGCACCTGCTGCAGTCCCAACAGCGCCGCCTCGTAGGGACCAAAGGTTTCTGCACGGAAATCACCGGTCAGCACACACAGGTCGTATTCCACCTGACGCACCGCCTCGATCAGTGCATGTGGAAAATCAGGCGCCATATCCATGTGCAGATCGGAAATCTGCAACAGCGTAAAACCCTCAAATGCTACCGGCAGCCGGGGCAACTCAATACGGTTATGACGGATCTCGATGCGGCGCGCATTGCGTTGTGCACGCCCGTGCAGCAACACCAGCCGCAGGCAATTGCGGATAATGGAACGCAGTGAATACCAGTTCTCGACGTGAAAGAAAGTACGGCCCTGGCCAAACACCTTGCGCTCATACGCCCTTTCAATACCCAGTCGCTGCTGGAGATGAATCTTGCCAACCCGCGCCCGCAGCAGCTGCAGGGTTGCATCATCAATCGGACAGGGAGTCATATGCCATTGTCGGACGCCCCTGCACAGATTTCAATCCCGCCGCCCGGGTTTGTTATCGCCTGTGTGCTTTGCTACGGTGGCCGCCAGGAGCGGGGTAATAACCTGCAGGCGTCTATAACAGAGAGGATCTGAACATGAACCTGGAAAAGGTGGTTTTTGCATTCTTCATCGTGCTGGCACTGACACTGAATTTCGGCTTCTTTATCGGCGATCTGGATGAATCCAGTCACCATAATATATACGAACTGTTCGCCGCGCTGGTCGTCAGCCTGATCGCCACCATTATGAAATTCGGTGACCGCGCACATATCGGTGCAGTTCTGCTGGCAACCAGCCTGGTGGCCGACCTGCAGCTAATCGCGGCGGCGGTGGTCTGGACCATCACGGTACACGCCACTGATGCCGGCATGACGCCCATGGTGATGGCAAGCATCGTATCCCTGTCCGGTGGTGCCTTACTGGCAAATGTCACCTCGGTCATCATTCTCGTCACCGAAACCGTCATGTTCCGCCGCTAGAGAACCATGCACAACATTCTCTACCTGCTGCTGCGGCGCATGCGCGTGCCGCTGATCCTGGTGATTCTTGCCTACGCGATCTCCATACTCGGCCTGGTACTGATGCCCGGTATGGACGACCAGGGCAATCCGTGGAACATGAGTTTTTTCCACGCGTTCTACTTTGTCAGCTTCATGGGTTCCACCATCGGCTTCGGCGAAATCCCCTACCCGTTTTCCGATCCGCAACGCATCTGGACTACCGTGGCCATGTACATAACGGTGATCTCCTGGCTGTATGCGATCGGCACACTGTTTTCCATCGTGCAGGACAAGGCATTCCGGCGCGTGGTTGCCTACGCAAACTTCACGCGTGAAGTCAGACGCATTCGCGAACCGTTTTACCTGATCTGCGGAATCGGTGGTGCAGGCCTGTTGCTGATCCGGGAACTGGCCGAGCACGGTATACGCAGTGTTGTCGTCGACAGGGACGAGACCAAAATACACGCCCTGCAACTGGAAGATCTGCGTCTGCACATACCCGGCCTGACGGCCGATTTCACTGATTCCTCTGCACTGGTCGCCGCCGGCCTCTGCAACCGGCAATGCATCGGCGTCATTGCGCTGACCGGCAATGACCATATCAACCTGACCGTCGCCATTATCAGCAAACTACTGGCACCCGGATTACCGGTCATCTGTCGCGCCGAATCCCATGATGCGCAGGCCAATATCGCCTCCTTTGGCACGGACTACATCATCAATCCGTTTGATACCTTTGCCGAACGTTTTGCCATGATGTTCCGGTCACCCAGCATGTATCTCGTCTACGAATGGATGACCAGCATCCATGAAGCACCGCTCACCGAATTTGCATCGCCACCGAAAGGCACCTGGGTGGTGTGTGGCTATGGCCGCTTTGGCAAGGCCATACAGAAGAGCCTGTCGTTCAAGGGCATAAAAACAGTCATCATTGAACTCGACCCGGAAGGCACCCATGCACCGGAAGGTACCATCAAGGGCCGCGGCACCGAGGCCATCACCCTGCACGAAGCCGGCATCGAACATGCTGACGGCCTCATTGCCGGCACAAATGACGACGCCAACAACCTTTCCATCATCATGACCGCGCAGAAGCTCAACAAAAATCTGTTCACCGTCGGCCGCCAGAACCTCAGCAGCAACGACGCCATCTTCGCCGCGGCCAATATTAATATCACCGTACAGCCTGGGCGACTCATTGGTAAACAGATTATTGACATGCTGACCACGCCACTGCTGACAGAATTCCTGCGCATGGCCATCCTGCAAAATGAGTCATGGGCCAATGTACTGGTAAGCCGGGTGGTAGGCGTATTGACTGACCGCCCACCTGAATCCTGGGCCATCACCATTTCCACAAAACAGTCTCCTGCCGTGACCCAGTTGCTCAAAAGGGGGGAAGCTGTGACGGTGAAGGATCTGTTAACGGATCCCCGCGACAGCGCAACACCGCTGCCCTGCGTACCCTTGTATCTCAGGCACCAGGATCACCAGGAACTGCTGCTACCCACAGACGAAACCCCGTTGCAGGTTGGTGACCAGTTACTGATCTGCGGAGATGAAAGCGCCGAGAAGCATATGCGCTGGACGGCACGTAATGCCCACGCACTCATCTATATTTGCACCGGCAATGATCGTCCCAGCGGCAGCCTGTGGGGCTGGCTGTCAGCGTACCGCGCCAACCGCGCGGACAATTGACCGGAGGTATGGCACGCGAGATGCATAGTTAATGTTGAAACCACAGCAAACCTGCCCAGCGGCATCAAGGCAGAAATAACGGAGGTATCGACATGAAAACTCTTGAACTTCAGTTAATTACCGTTGGACTGGATGATGGTCAACAAGGCATCTTCGTCGGCCTGCCGCTGCTCACGAAGCAGCAGGCAGAAACTGATGGCGCAGTAGAAAACATATGGTTTTCAGACATTAAGCATGTACCTGACAGCCTGACAATGGATGAATTGATGGAAATCGTACGTCAACAAATGTACGAATGCATGTCGACCGTTCAGTAGCCCTGTAAGCGTCATTTTTACGGCATATCGTCAACGATATGCCGCCCAGGCCCTCCAATAGGGGCAAATCCTGGCGCGAGTCGTCAGGTAGTTTCATCAATGGGGCTGACAAGCCCTCGTCGTACCAGCCTGCTAGAATGCTGCCCCACACAGGGAGCACCGGGTCACATGCCCGGACAACACGTTATGAAAATCTCGGTCATCATCCCCAGCTGGAACCGTGCCGATCGCCTGGCTGCGGCACTCGACTCAGTGCGCGCACAAAGCATCGCACCGCACGAGGTTATCGTGGTAGACGACGGCTC
>DAOVVG010000026.1 GCA_030632175.1 Gammaproteobacteria bacterium | reverse complement strand
CATCAGCGTCCCGCCGTTGGCCTGTTCAAATCGGCCGGCACGCCGGTTTTGTGCGCCGGTAAACGCACCGCGCTCATGTCCGAACAACTCGGATTCCAGCAAATCACGGGGGATAGCCGCCATATTTAGCGCAACAAACGGCTTTGCAGCACGCGCACTGTGGCGGTGAAGGGCGAGTGCCACCAGCTCTTTACCGGTACCTGATTCACCGTTGATGAGCACGGTCGCATTGGAATTGGACAGGCGACCAATAGCACGAAACACTTCCTGCATTGCCGGCGCCTTGCCGATAATTTCCGGTACCTCCTGTAGCGACGGCTGTACTTTCTCCGGGGGCTGCTGCGCACGTGCCTGCAGTGCACGATTGACCAGCGCAACCGCGTCGTCAACATCAAAAGGCTTGGGCAAATACTCAAAAGCCCCGCCCTTGTAGGCGGAAACTGCGCTGTCCAGATCGGAATGTGCCGTCATGATGATCACGGGCAGATCGGGATACTTGCTGTTAATCAGTTCGAGCAACTCCAGTCCATCCATACCCGGCATCCGAATATCGGTCACGATGACCGCCGGCTCCTGCTGGTTGATGGCTGCCAGCGCATTGTCTGCAGACTCGTATACGTCCACCTGCAACCCGGCATTGCCCAACGCCTTGTCGAGCACCCAGCGGATTGAACTGTCATCATCAATGATGCAGATTTTTTGGTTATGACTCATGCTTTCCTTCCAGTGGCAGCAAAATAGTAAAAACGGTTTCACCCGGTTCGCTGGTGCATTCAACCAGCCCCTGGTGGCGACTGATCAAGGCCTGCGCAATTGACAATCCCAGCCCGGTGCCCTCGCTGCACCCGGTAATCATCGGGTAGAAAACCTGTTTACGCAGCGCTTCATCGATGCCCGGGCCGTTATCGATGATCTGGATACGGGCAACCAGGCGATGCCTGCTGGCACCGATATTGAAGTTACGTTGTATGCGTGTCCGCAGCGTAATGTCACCCGCATTCCCGAGAGCCTGTGCTGCATTGCGGACAATGTTCAGCACCGCCTGCACCAGCAGATCAGGATCGGCCTGTATGTCAGGCAGGCTCGGATCATAATCCTGGTGAAACTGCAGCTGCTCACCCGCCTCGGCCTTTACCAGCTCACTTACCCGCTCCAGCACTTCATGGATATTCACTGCCTGTATATTCGGCAGCTTGTTGGGGCCCAGCATGCTGTCCATCAGTGCACTCAGACGGTCTGCCTCGCCAATAATGATCTGGGTGTATTCCCGCAAAGCATCATCCTTGATCTCCCGCTCCAGCAGCTGTGCAGCCCCACGCAAGCCACCCAGCGGATTCTTGATCTCGTGGGCAAGGCCCCGTACCAGTTCATGCGTGGCCTGTTGTTGTGTAATCAGGTGTTCCTCCTGCTCAATACGCAGTTGATAGTCAATCTTGCGTAACTCCACCAGTACACAGGCTTCTCCGTGCTCATCGGTAACAGGTGTGAAATTGCAGTTAACACGCAAATCGGGGGCATCAGGTAATTCGAGCAGGCAGCCGCGGTGGGCAACCACCTGTTCAGAGCCCAGGGTGTCCACGAGCTGGCTGGCAAGTACCTCGGCATTCGTTACCAGCTCATGCACCGAGCGACCACAGGCATGGCGGGCACTGTGCGCAAGCAGCACTTCACCGGCATGGTTGAGATAGCTCAGTCGCAGACGCGCATCAAACACCAGCACCGCAGTACCCATGCTGTCGAGTAACCATGCTGCGGCTGCTTCAGATTGCACATTTTCTCCCTTCATCAACAGTGATACTGCAAGAAGCAAACCAAAGTCACACGGCCTGCCTGCTTAACAAGATAAAAGCTTTAACTATAATAAAATCAATAAAATATGAGGAACCCGGCATTACCCAACGGGGTTATGCGGATGGCATCATTATAGCTTGAATCCGAGGTTCGCACTATTATGGTGCGAAATTCGACTGGCAAACTGGCCTATCTGGCGGAAGACCGGGGAGTGGGGCGGGGGCGGTTCGGGTTATTCGGATTATTCGGGTTATTGATGGTCTCGCGATGCAGATGGACAATCACTGGATCACTACTAATAATGGCTTCGCCACTGGCATCGACGACGCTGGCCGTGAGGGTGTGCTCACCTCGATCCACATTACTCATGGTTGTTCTGATTGAGCTGACGGGTTCACCATAGGGTTCACCATCGATATAAAACTGCACACGGTGATTACTTCTGTTGCGCAGCGCCGGCGTTAGTTTCAGCTCGGCATTGATAATACCCTGGTTGTTTCTGATGGTTGCATCATCTTCGGGCTTCACAAACACCAGCTCCCCGTACACGGCTTTTTCTGCTGATTCCTTGCTGCCGGCAACGGGCTCTGCAACAGGTGGCGCAGTGTAGGTGGGCAAGGCCGGCATTTCCATGACCTCTGCACCCTTTGTCGGTTTATCAGAGTAGACCACCTCGCCCGCCGCGTTGGTGGACTTGTAGACATCGGCGTGGGCGCTGCCGGCCAGTAATAACAGGATTAACAGACGTTTCATGACTATCAACAATAAACGCGTCACTACCGGGTTGCAATACTGATTATCGGCCTTTCGCTACCTCTGGTCTTGCCTGTCAGCGGCACTTGTGACGCCTGTCACAGATAGATCGCTGGCTGCAAAAAAAAGCCCCGCCTTGAAGGCGGGGCTTTGTACTGCGCATACCGGCTTCTGCAGATCAGAGGCTGTAATACATATCAAACTCGACCGGATGCGTGGTCATACGCAAGCGCGTGACTTCTTCCATCTTGAGATCAATGTAGCCATCGATCATGTCATCGGTGAAGACGCCACCCGCCGTCAGGAACTTGCGATCGGCATCCAGCGCCTCAAGTGCCTGGTCCAGCGAACTGCAGACTGTGCTGATTTCTGCCGCCTCTTCCGGCGGCAGGTCATACAGGTCCTTGTCCATGGCTTCACCCGGGTCGATCTTGTTCTTGATCCCGTCCAGGCCGGCCATCATCATGGCTGCAAAACACAGGTAGGGGTTGCCTGCAGAATCCGGGAAGCGCACCTCGATACGGCGGCCTTTCGGATTGGATTCAAACGGAATCCGCACAGAGGCTGAACGATTGCAGGCCGAGTAAGCCAGCATCACCGGCGCCTCAAAGCCCGGTACCAGGCGCTTGTAGCTGTTGGTGCTGGCGTTGGTAAAGGCATTCAGGGCGCGTGCATGCTTGAAAATACCGCCGATGTAATACAGTGCCTGCTGTGACAGGCCGCCGTACTTGTTGCCGGTGAAGATATTCTTGCCGTCCTTGGCCAGCGACTGGTGTACATGCATGCCACTGCCGTTGTCGCCAACAATCGGCTTGGGCATGAAGGTGGCAGTCTTGCCATAGCCGTGTGCCACGTTGTGCACTACATACTTGAGGATCTGGTTCTGATCGGCGCGGTTTACCAGGGTATCGAAGCGGGTGCCGATTTCACACTGGCCGGCGGTGGCCACTTCGTGGTGGTGCACTTCAACGCTGACGCCCATTTCTTCCAGTCCAAGACACATGGCGCCACGCAGGTCATGCAGGGAATCGACCGGCGGGACCGGGAAATAACCACCCTTGACGGTGGGACGGTGACCGATGTTGCCGTCTTCGAAAACCCGCTCCGAGTTCCAGGAAGCCTCTTCAGAATCCACCTTGCAGAAAGAACCGCTCATATCGGCGCCCCAGCGCACGTCATCCAGCACGAAAAATTCCGGCTCCGGGCCAAAGAATGCCGTATCGGCAATCTTGGTGGATTTCAGGTAGGCCTCGGCACGCTTGGCGATAGAGCGGGGATCACGTTCGTAACCCTGCATGGTCGATGGCTCAAGAATGTCGCAACGCAGGATCATGGTCATCTCATCACTGAACAGGTCCATGACTGCTGTAGAAGTATCCGGCATCAGCACCATATCTGACTCATTAATCCCCTTCCAGCCCGCAATACTGGAACCGTCGAACATTTTGCCATCCTTGAAAAAGTCGGACTTCACGATGCTGGCAGGAATGGTTACATGTTGTTCTTTACCGATTGTATCGGTGAAACGCAGGTCAACGTACTTGGCACCATTGTCCTTCATCATTTTCATTACTTTGGTTGCAGACATTACAACTCCTCCAAATCAACATACACACAGTTCACACGCCGCCACCTATAAGCAGCGACGTTCTCAAAAACTCTCGATTCAGCTTATAGCGAGGCACGAATTATGCCATGGCAGGCTCTACTGGCAACCGGTGTCATTACACAGCTTGTGCAACTTTGCCACCGCAAGGAAGCACCATAGTGGTGCATCTTATAATCACGGAGCACCACTATGGTGCGTTTTGCAGCAGATAATAGACACGCACATCCCCTATATCCTCTGCCTTTTTTGCCGCCTCACGAATCGTGGCTGACAACTCCATGGGGGGTTCGAGGCTCACACCGCTCATGGGCAGATAGACGTCTACATGCACCTTCCCGTCCAGGTAGTGCAGCACCACCTTTTCGATGTCCGCGCCGAAATCTATGTCGGCCCACTGCTCCCCGAGCCGTCGCAAGATCTCATTACGCAGCGGCAGATGGTTACACGGGGAAGCCAGTTCATCATCCTCCGGGTCAATGTGTACCGTGACATCAGCTACATCCTCAATCGTTTCTATCAACCGTTGCCGCACCGATTCTCCAATCTGGTGACCCTCGGACACGCTCAGCACAGGATCAACCAGGATATGCACATCCGCCAGCACATCACTGCCACTATGACGCGTGCGCAGCATGTGGCAGGCACGCACGCCGTTTACCGACATGATGGTGTTGCGTATTTCCCCTACCTTTTCGGGTTCCAGCGCTGTATCGATCAGCTCCTGCAGACTCTTCCACAGCAGGTCCCAGCCGATTTTTGCAATCATCAGCGCAACCGCAACCGCTGCCAGGGCATCGAGGTAAGTAAAGCCTGCCATGGTGCCGACCACACCAATGACAACGACAATTGATGAAATGGCATCGCTGCGGCTGTGCCAGGCGTTGGCAAGCAGCATCTTTGAGCGCAGGCGCCGCGCCGCACGCGCCGTGTATTGATAGATTATTTCCTTGGCAGCCACCGACACCAGCGCTACCACCAGTGCCAGCATCCCCGGATGCAACAACAGTTCAGGGTCCAGCAGACGACGCACAGCGTCATAACTGATGCCGATGGCAACCAGCATCAGGGAAACACCCAGCGCCACGGTTGCAACGGTCTCAATACGCCCATGCCCGTACGGGTGCTCCACATCCGCCTTGCGGTGAGCGTGTTTTGCAGCAAACAGCACCAGAAAGTCGGTCGCCAGATCGGAGAAGGAATGAATACCGTCGGCAACCAGCGCCTGCGAACCGGCCGTCATACCCACAATCACCTTGGCGGCACCCAGCAGCAGATCAACGACAGCGCCCACTACCGTCACCTTGCGGATATCCCGGTAACGCGCGTCCAGAGGGTCGGGGAGATGTGTATGGCTCATACGTCAGCTACCGGATTCACCAACGCGGATACTGATGGCAATCTCATACTCCTGCTCATTGATGTCACAAACTTCATGGCCATGTACACGGCACCAGGCGGGAATATCATAAACCACGCCCGGGTCGGTACATAACACCTGCACCGCATCACCGGGCTGCAGCTTCACCACAGCATCCTGCGTGCGGATAACGGGTAGCGGGCACAGCAGGTTGCGCGCATCGACCACCGTGGTGCTCATATATACCAGCCTGCCGGGATTTCATCTGCCGTCAGTGGCACCACATCAAGACTGCGCGCATCACCGCCCGGTTGCTTCACTTCGATGGTTACCTGCTCGGCATCACGCCCCTGGCTGAAGCGTGCCGTGAGGCGTGCGGCCAACTCGATGTCATCCGCCGAAACCTCCCCGTCCAGCAGTACCAGCGGGCCGGTATGGCTGGTCGGTATCATATGCACAAAGCGCTTTCTGTAGCCTTCCAGAAAGCGGTTTTCACCTTCTTCACGACCGACAATAACCTTGAAATTCGGCCGCGGCCGCAGATGTCTGCCCACCTTTAACAACATGATGTCATCCAGATCATATTCACGCGTGCCGCGGGTCGCCCACAAATCACTCAACTTCACCGAATACTGCTTGTCCGTCAGAAAACAGCAGCCGCCGGCCGGCTGCGCATAATCTTCAAAACCGAATTTTTCTGCCAGCGCCATTTGTGGCTTGCGAGAGCGGCCATTAAAACCATAGAGCTTGTCGCGATCCAGCCAGCCCAGGGTCTCGGGCAGTGTCGCCGGGAGGTTCCTGGCGCACAAGGGGCGCACCAGCCGGTCCCCGGCGCCAGAGTCGCGCGCGATCACCGGCATGGTGTCCTTGCGTTGTGACATCGGCCGCTGGCCAATGACTTCGCCGGTAATAATAAAATCAAAGCCTTTTTCCTCGATCCACTCACGCGCCTTGTCGACCATGAATATCTTGCAATCCAGACAGGGATTGAGGTTCGCACCATAGCCGTGTTTCGGGTTAATCACGACATCCTTGTATTCCTCGATGATGTCAACGATATGCAGCTTGATACCCAGCTGTTCAGCCGACCACAGCGCATTATTTCGCTTCGGCCGGGCGCGGTCCTGTTTGCGAATGGCATGGGTATGCCCTTCAACACAAAAACCGGTGTAAAAATTAATACCCTCGACATGCACGCCCTGATCCAGGGCCACGCGAGCCGCCAGCAATGAATCGAGTCCGCCCGAAATCAGCGCAACTGCTTTGGGTTTTTGAGGCATAACAGGAACAACAGGCAAAAGCGTGGATTTCAGCGCAGCTTGACAGGCATACCTGCAAACCCGGATTCATGTTTATGTAAACCGCAGACTGCGTGGAACCCTGCCCGGGCTGCACCCGGTTTTGCGGAGATTCTACCCCAAGCGCCGCACGCTTAGATAGATAACACAGGGATTCAGTGCTTTTCCGTGGCGATGGCCGCCGGTATGGAACGGCCCCCGGCACAGACCTGCTGGTAACAGCGGCGACTGCCGGTCTGCTGCCAGAAATCCATAGCCTGCAACGGCGTCAAGGCGGCCATGCCGCCCAGCTCACGCATGGCATGCAGGATATCTACCAGCACGATGAACGCCTCGGACAAGTGGCTGTATACCGATGACCAGCCACGATCCAGCCCGTCCGACAATTGCCGGTAGGAGGCACGACCAATATTGACGAAGTAACTGATACGCACCAGGCGACGCTCAGCCAACTGCGGAAACAGCCCGGAGAACAGCAGGCAATGATCACCCACATCACGCAGCTTGTCCGCTCGCTGCTCACCCAGGAGTACCTGTGAATTGAGATAATCTGCGGCCATGATGCGTGCCGTGCACTGTGGCTTGTCGGCGAAACGCATCAGCAAAAACACCAGATAGCTTTCCAGCGTTTCATCAAGATGCCGGTCGCAGGCTGACTGTGCCTCGTGTACCAGTGCCTGCCACTGGGCCTGAGATGTCGGTTCGAGAATTAGCCCTGCCATGCTTTTCCTCCGCCAGGATACAGCCAGTTAGTCGACCATTCGCCGTTCAGGCTTGAGGTCAGCACCACCGCACCGTTTAACTACATTTACCATAAGGATCTGCAGAATGTCACTTTAGTGCCCTTAAAGAGGCCCGTAAGGCGCTGGTGTGGGGAAATTGTCAGCACTGCACGCTATACTGTCCGGCTTGCAAACTGCATCAACCAAGACAAAAACAAGCCGTGTCTGATACACCCAAAACATTTCAGGACCTGATCCTTGCGCTGCAGAACTACTGGAGCCGACAGGGCTGCGCGCTGTTGCAGCCCTACGATATGGAAGTCGGTGCCGGTACCTTTCACCCGGCCACCTTTCTGCATGCCATTGGCCCGGAGCCCTGGCGCGCCGCCTATGTGCAACCGTCACGGCGCCCCACCGATGGCCGCTATGGTGAAAACCCGAACCGCCTGCAGCACTATTACCAGTTCCAGGTAGTGCTGAAACCATCGCCCCTGGAGATCCAGGAGCTGTACCTCGGCTCCCTGCGTGAACTCGGCATTGACCCGCTGGTACACGACATCCGCTTTGTCGAGGACAACTGGGAATCCCCGACACTGGGTGCCTGGGGGCTTGGCTGGGAGGTCTGGCTGAACGGCATGGAAGTCTCGCAATTTACCTATTTTCAGCAGGTAGGCGGGCTGGAAAGCCGACCGGTAACCGGGGAAATGACCTACGGGCTGGAACGTATCGCCATGTACCTGCAGGAAGTAGAGAGCGTGTTTGACCTGGTGTGGGCGCAAGGGCCCGACGGCCCACTGAGCTACCGTGACATCTATCACCAGAATGAAGTGGAGATGTCCGCCTACAATTTCGAACATGCCGATGTGACGTCACTGCTCGGCTGGTTCGATACCTGCGAACGCGAAAGCAACCGCCTGATAGAGGCTGACCTGCCACTGCCTGCCTATGAAATGGTGCTCAAGGCCTCGCATACCTTTAACCTGCTGGATGCGCGTAACGCCATCTCGGTCACCGAGCGGCAACGCTATATTCTGCGGGTTCGCACCCTGTCACGCCAGGTCGCCGAGGCCTATTATGCCGCGCGCGAAAGGCTCGGCTTCCCGCTGCTGGCCGACAAGGGTGCGGCGTCATGACGACGGCAACACGGGATTTACTGATCGAGATCGGTACGGAAGAGCTGCCACCGAAGGCGTTGCGACGCATGCGTGATGCACTGCGGGACTCTCTTGACACGTTACTGACAGAGAACCACCTGCAACACGGTGCCAGTCAGGCCTACGCCGCACCGCGTCGGCTGGCCGTACTCATCAAGGATGTTCCGGAAGCACAACCCGACCGTGAGGTCACCAGGCGCGGCCCTGCCCTGCAGGCTGCGTTTGATGACAACGGCCAGCCGACCAAGCCGGCGGAGGGCTTCGCCCGCTCCTGCGGCGTGGCAGTTACCGAGCTGCAGCAGCTGGAAACGGACAAGGGTACCTGGCTGGTGTTCAACTCCACCGCCGCCGGCAAACCCGCCACGGAGATCATCCCCGGACTGCTGGAGAAGGCCCTCAAGACACTGCCAATGCCGAAACGGATGCGCTGGGGCAGCTCGGACATCGAATTCGTACGTCCGGTCCACTGGGTCGTGCTGCTGTTCGGCACCGATCCCGTGAAGACACAAATCCTCGGCATCAACAGCGACCGCTATTCCCGTGGGCACCGCTTTCACCACCCTGAAAACATCGCCATCACCACCCCGGAATCCTATGCGGAAACGCTGCAACAAACCGGCAGGGTGATCGCTGACATGGAGCAACGACGCACACTGATCCAGGCACAGGTCAGCGAGGCCGGCTCGACACTGGGCGGTCACGCGCACATTGACCCGGCACTTCTGGATGAGGTCACCGCACTGGTGGAGTGGCCGGTTGCCATTACCGGCGGCTTTGACAAGCGCTTTCTGGAGGTGCCACCCGAGGTACTGATTTCCAGTATGCAGGACCATCAGAAATACTTTCCGGTGATGGATGCTGAAGGCAGGCTGATGCCGCACTTCATCACCATTGCCAACATTTCCAGCAAGGACCCTGACCAGATCAGGGCCGGCAACGAACGCGTTATCCGACCGCGCCTGGAAGATGCCGTGTTTTTCTGGAACCAGGATCGCAAACAGTCACTGGAAAGCCGTGCCCCGCAGCTCGACAGCATGACCTTTCAGAAAAAACTCGGCTCGCTCGGCGACAAGCAACGGCGCATCGGTGCTATTGCCAGCGCCATTGCCGCCGCACTGGATATCGATGTATCGCAGGTACAACGTGCCGCCACCCTGTGCAAATGCGACCTGGTCACCAGCATGGTGTTCGAGTTTCCGGATCTGCAGGGCATTATGGGACGCTATTACGCCGCCCATGACGGTGAGGATGAGACCGTTGCCCGGGCACTGGATGAGCAGTATCAACCCCGTTTTGCCGGTGACGAACTGCCGTCCTCCGGGACCGGGCAGGCACTGGCCATTGCCGAACGCCTGGATACACTGACCGGCATCTTTGCGATTGGTCAGACACCCACTGGCGACAAGGATCCGTTTGGACTGCGCCGGTCGGCACTTGGCCTGCTGCGTATACTCATTGAAAAGCAGCTCGATCTTGACCTTACTGCACTGATCGATACCGCCGCGCAGCTGTTTCCCGCTGAGGTGCAGGCGGCCACGGTCTCGCAGGACCTGTTCAGCTTCATGATGGAACGCCTGCGTGCCTACTACCTCGACGCGGGCTATGACAGCCACATGTTTGCTGCCGTACTGGCTCGTCAGCCTGCCCGGCCGCTGGACTTTGATCAGCGTATCCGCGCCGTCAGGGCATTTGGCGAACTGGCCGAGGCAGACAGCCTGGCCGCGGCCAACAAGCGTATCCGCAATATTCTGCGCAAGGCCACCACGGAGATACCGTCAACCTGCCGCAAAGAGCTGTTGCAGGAACCGGCCGAGCAGGCGCTCGCCGCCGCCGTCCGTGAGCTGGAAACCGCTGTACAGCCACTGTTTCAGCAACGTGAATATACCGAGGCCCTGTGCAAACTGGCCGCGCTGCAGGCGCCTGTGGACGCCTTCTTCGACGATGTCATGGTGATGGCGGACGATACCCGGCTGCGTGATAATCGGCTGGCGCTGCTGAATTCGCTGTCGCAGCTGTTTTTACAGGTCGCGGATATTTCCCTGTTGCAGAAATAAGCGCCCGGAAACTATGCCGTGCGCCTTACAGAATTCGCGGATGCAATCCGCACCTACACCCACGCAATACCGGGGTACTGCTGAGCCATGACAAACAGTGATTCCTATACAGCCATGCTTGCAGCCGTGCAGGCGTTCCACGACAAGCACGATTTTAAAAACACCGGCGGCGAGGAAATGGCCTACCGTGTTGCCTTGATGACCGAAGAACTGGGTGAAATTTCAGCCTGCGTCACCAAGGGCAAGAACACGGCCAGCCTCGCTGAGGAAAGTGCTGATTTGCTCATCCTCCTGATAGGGACGGCTATCGCTGGCAATTTCAAGCTGGACGAGGCCTTCTGGGCCAAGATGAAGAAACTCGAATCACGGCAATCACGCATGATCAACGGCCGTATCCGGGTATCTGAATTCAGGGATATGTAATGCAGCTGATCATCCTGGACCGCGATGGCGTGATCAACGAAGACTCGGATGAATTTATTAAATCACCGACGGAATGGATCCCAATACGCGGCAGCCTGGAGGCCATTGCCCGTCTGCACCGCGCCGGCTGGCGGGTAGTGGTCGCCACCAATCAGTCAGGTGTCGCACGCCAGCTGTTTGATCTCGACACGCTTGCCCGTATCCATGAAACCATGCACCGCCGGGTTATCGAGTCCGGTGGTTTGATCGACGCGGTGTTCTTCCGCCCGCGAGGAACCGATGACGGTTGGCGCTGCCTCAAGCCGCTGCCTGGCATGTTCCACGATATCGCTGAGCGCCTGCACACCGATCTGCAAGGTGTGCCGGCCATTGGTGATTCACTGCGCGACATCCAGGCCGCGCAGGCGGCCGGCGCCAGCCCGATGCTGGTTAAAACCGGCAAGGGCTTTGGCACTGTCAGTCACCCGGATTTTGACCCGCAGGTGCCGGTATTCAATGACCTCTACGGTGCAGTGAACCAGCTGCTGGGCAACTGACCACAACACGCTTCCTATCGACTGCCATGACTTCGAATAATCCCCCCTACTTGCTGCTCTGGTTACGTTCCCTGGCGTTCTGGATTGTCTTTCCGGTCTCGCTGGTACTGTTTGCCACGCTCTTGATACTGACCGTCCCCTTTTCGCTGCAGACCCGCTGGGCGCTGGTACAACGCTGGGTACATTTCATTCTCTGGTGGCTGCAGGTGACCTGCAAGTTAAGCCATAAAATACAGGGCACCGATAATATCCCGGAGGAAGCCGGCATCGTGTTTTCCAAGCATCAATCCACCTGGGAGACGATCGCCCTGCAGCAGATATTTCCGCTGCAGGTGTGGGTGGCCAAGCGCGAATTAATGTGGATCCCGTTTTTTGGCTGGGGGCTGGCCTTGATGAAATGCATCCACATCCAGCGCGGCTCAGGCAAGGCAGCCATCAACCAGCTGGTCACGCAGGGCAAGGCGCGCATGGATGAAGGTATCTGGGTGGTGATCTTTCCGGAAGGCACGCGTATCCCGGCTGGTGAGAAAGGCCGCTACCGCATTGGTGGTGCAGCACTTGCGGAACAAACAGGGCGCGCGATCGTACCGGTCGCACACAATGCCGGAGAATACTGGCCTCGACGCAGCTTTATCAAACGTCCGGGGGTCATACAGGTACGAATCGGTGCACCCATCTCGCCCGCAGGTAAAACTGCACAGCAGGTGCTGGAGGAAGCCTCTGAATGGATCGAGGCACAGATGGCCGAGATAACAACGCTGTAGGAGCGGATCTATTTATACCCTATAAATAGAGCATGCATTATTATTAAATAATTTATAATCAATGGGATAAAAAATATTTCCCTTTTGGCTTGTACAATTCCTGGCCCGCGTTAGATATCCAGATTTGAGGCAGACAGGGCGTTCTTTTCAATGAAGTCACGCCGGGGTTCAACCTGATCACCCATGAGCGTGGTAAAGATATCATCGGATCCTACCGCATCTTCAATCTGCACTTGCAGCAGTCGACGGTTTTCAGGATCAAGGGTTGTTTCCCATAACTGTTCAGGATTCATCTCACCCAGTCCCTTATAACGCTGTATGGACTGACCACGCTTGGCTTCATCCATTAACCAGGTCAGCGCCTGCTTGAATGAGGCAACCTCGGCCTGCCGCTCACCACGTTGCACGTAGGCGCCGGCACTCAACAGACCATCCAGCTGCAGCCCCAGCGATTGAATATGCGCGTATTCGGGGCTGGCGAAGAACTCACGGCTGAGGACCTGCTCACTGGCGATGATTCCGTGTGTCCACTTGCTGACCTTTGCCACGAATGACTGCTCTTCTTCACCCGGCACGACCACACACTCGTAACGCTGCCCGCTACCCAGACCGGCATTAACACGTTCAACCAGTTCTGCACACCAACGCGTCACCGCGTCCACGTCCTGCAGGCCAGCCTCGTCGAGCGGCGACAGGTAAATCATCTTCTCCAGCAACTCGCTGTCATAGCGGCGCGCCAGCCGACGAATTGCGGCCATCACCGCCATATATTCATTGGCGAGGGTTTCCAGTGCCGGACCCGACAGCGGTGGCGCTTCGGGATTCACATACAACTGTGCCTTGTTGATGGCGGCCGACAGCAACAGCGCATTCAGCGCCGCATCATCCTTAACATATTGTTCTTGCTTGCCTTTTTTGATTTTATAGAGGGGTGGCTGGGCAATATAAATATAGCCGCGTTCGATCAGTTCCGGCATCTGCCGGTAGAAGAACGTCAGCAACAGGGTGCGAATATGTGAGCCATCCACATCAGCATCCGTCATGATGATAATGCGGTGATAACGCAGCTTATCAGCATTGAATTCTTCCCTGCCAATGCCGCAACCCAGCGCTGTAATCAAGGTGCCTACCTCCACCGAGGAGAGCATTTTGTCAAAGCGCGCTTTCTCAACATTCAGGATCTTGCCCTTGAGCGGCAGGATCGCCTGGGCACGGCGGTCCCGGCCCTGCTTGGCTGAGCCGCCGGCGGAGTCACCCTCCACCAGGAACAATTCAGACAGTGCCGGGTCGCGCTCCTGACAATCGGCCAGCTTACCGGGCAGACCCGCAATATCGAGCGCGCCCTTACGCCGCGTCATCTCGCGCGCTTTACGGGCGGCCTCGCGGGCGCGGGCCGCATCAATAATCTTGCTGGTAATCCCCTTGGCTTCAGCCGGACACTCCAGCAGGTAACTGTGGAATCTTTCGCCGACCGTGGACTCAACAATGCCCTTGATCTCGGAAGACACCAGCTTGTCCTTCGTCTGGGATGAAAATTTTGGATCCGGTACCTTAACGGACAACACAGCCGTCAGCCCCTCGCGGGCATCGTCGCCAGTGGCCGCTACCTTGGCCTTGCGCATCATGCCTTCCTTTTCCATGTACTGGTTGAGCGTACGCGTCAGCGCCCCGCGAAAGCCGGCCAGGTGTGTGCCGCCATCGCGCTGCGGAATATTGTTGGTAAAGCAAAAGATGTTCTCCTGGTAGGAGTCATTCCATTGCATGGCGAGCTCCACACCAACACCATCTTTCTCGCTGCTGAAGTAAAACACCGTGGGATGCAGCGGTGTTTTTTTGCGGTTCAGGTGCTCCACAAAGGCCTTGATCCCGCCCTGATACTCAAATATATCCTCCTTGTCGTGACGCTCATCCTTCAATCGAATGCGTACACCGGAATTCAGAAAAGACAGCTCACGCAGTCGTTGCGCAAGGATATCGTAGTGGTATTCGGTCCCGGTAAAGATGGCCTCACTCGGTTTAAAGTGAATTTCCGTGCCGGTTTGTCCGGTCTCTCCGGTAGGTTCCAGCGGCGCAACCGGTTCGCCTCGTGAGTAAGATTGCGTATAGATTTTGCCATCGCGATAAATCTTGAGCGCCAGAGATTCAGACAGCGCATTCACCACCGACACACCGACCCCGTGGAGCCCGCCAGATACCTTGTAGGAATTATCATCAAACTTACCACCGGCATGCAGCACCGTCATAATGACCTCAGCCGCGGAAATACCCTCTTCCGTGTGCATATCGACCGGAATACCGCGGCCGTCATCGCTCACCGTGACAGAGTTATCGACGTGCAGCGTGACCGTGATTTCACTGCAGTGCCCGGCCAGCGCCTCATCAATGGAATTATCGACGACCTCGAACACCATATGGTGCAGACCGGTGCCGTCATCAGTATCGCCAATGTACATTCCCGGGCGCTTACGAACAGCATCCAAACCCTTTAAAACTTTAATATTTGAGGAGGTATATGCGTTTTCTTCAGCCATTATCTAGTGTCCTGGATACTTGTTTGTAGCACTGTCCGCGCCCGGTGCGCGTAAAGTCTGGGATTATACCACTTCCTGTATCACGCCATGTTCCACGTGAAACTTTTTTACCTCCTGCCAGGCCACCGTGTCTACCGCTTCAGGCTCAATCGCTGAAACAAACACCTGGGTGTCCAGATCACGCAATGCCGACAATACTCGCTGCTGATGCGGCACATCCAGTTCACTGGTCAGGTCATCCAGCAAAAAGACACCCCTGGGTGCTGGCTGGTCCTGCTGCAACTGAATCTGCGCCAACATAAAACTGACAACAGCCACTTTTTGCTGACCACGGGAACAATGCGACACCACACCCTTGCCGTTAACCAACAAGCTGAAATCGGAACGCTGAGGGCCGTAGTGAGTGAACCCCCGAACACGATCCTTTTCCAGTGACTGTGACAAGGCATCGGACAACGTCATATTCGCAGGCCAGCCCGATTGATAACGCAGGGTGGTCTCCTTCTCCGGTAACAGTAACTTCACTTCAGCCTGCAAGTGTGGTTCCAGTGCCTCGAAATACTTTTGCCGGAATCCGTGGATATACGCTGCAGCGTCCAGCAACTCAGCATCCCAGGCAATCACCTGCTTTACCGGGGCATGTGTGCGCAGTGCTGCGTTGCGCTGCCGGAGTACGCGGGTATAACGCTGCCAAACCTCCCGATACGCATGTTCCACGTGAAACAGTGCCCAATCCAGGGTTTGTCGCCGATAACGGGGGCCGCCATTCAATATAGTCGGGGTATCACCACTCAACACCTGCACCGGGAAGCTGCCTGCCAGATCCGAGAGTCGTCGAATGGGTTGCCTGTCAAAGTGAACCCTTAACCCGGCTTTCTGCCGCTCAATACCTATCGGAATCTGGCGACCCTCGTGTGACAAGACCCGTCCCACCAATCGAAAAGCAGATTGCCCATCCCTGATAGGTTGTGCAGCGACAGGGGTACGAAAAGAGCGCACCCGCCCCAGACAATAGATGGCTTCAAGCAAACTGGTTTTGCCGGCCGCATTTTCGCCCGACACAAGATTTAGTCCGGGTGAAAATACCAACGAGGCTGTTGTGATATTTCGAAAATCCTGGATCTCCAGCGACTGCAATCCCATGGCGTATTCCGGTATGGCAGTCGCTGGCCGAGACAAAATTTTCAGCGGAGCAATGAAACAGACAAGGAGATGATTTTCTAGAGACGCATCGGCATAACGACGTAACGGCAATCGGTAGCGGCCGGCTTGTTGATCAAAACACTGCTGTTACCATCGCACAAAAACACCTCGACATCGTCGGTATCAATGGCGTTTAACACGTCCAGCAAATAAGTTACATTGAAGCCTATCACCATGGCTTCATGGTCATAGAGCGCATCCAGCTCTTCAACCGCCTCTTCTTGTTCTGGGTTATGTGCTTGAATTTTAATATTATTTTCTGATAAATTGAGTCGAATACCGCGATATTTCTCGTTTGACAAAATAGAGGTCCGCGTCAAGGCCTGGCGCAACAGGTCACGATTAATCTGCAAACGTTTGTCAGCATTCTTTGGCATGACCCGGTGGTAATCAGGGAAGCGGCCATCAATCAACTTGGAAGTAAAACGCAATTCATCGGTGGTAATCCGAATATGGTTGCTGCCTATTTCAACCTGTATATCCACATCTCTCTGCTCCAGCAGGCGGTGCAGTTCCTGGACGCCCTTGCGAGGTACGATCACCTGCTGATCAGTGCCCTCTCCAACATCAGCCGCCAGCTCACACATGGCAAGGCGGTGACCGTCCGTGGCAACAGCACGCAATGTACCGCTGGCCGGTTCCAGCATTAAACCATTCAGATAATAACGAACATCCTGTTGTGCCATTGCAAAGGCAGTGCACTCAATCAGGTCGTGTAGCGCCTTTTCCTGCACAGAAAATTTACGTGCACTTTTGATTTTATCAATAACCGGAAATTCAGTAGCCGGCAAGGTCGACAAGGTAAAACGACTTTTACCGGAACGTATCAGGGCACGATCTTTTTTTACAGAAATATCCAGTTGTGCTTCTGCCGGCAAGGTACGACAGATGTCCAGTAACTTACGAGCTGGCAGTGTGATTTCACCAATCTCTGTGACTGCAACATTGACATGTGATTGCAGTTCTACCTCGAGATCCGTTGCTGT
>DAOVVG010000289.1 GCA_030632175.1 Gammaproteobacteria bacterium | reverse complement strand
TTCTGTTTTTTCCGGTCAGGCCGGACAGCTTGTTTACCAGGACCTTGATCTGGGTATCGTGCGCTGGCAGTTCCGGCCATGGGCGCTACTGCTGGGGAAACTTGAATATAAAGTCGTTCTTGTTCAGCCGGACAATAGTGGTCAGGCGATTATTGGCGTGACGCTTGCCGGCAACGCCTACGGGCGTGACCTGGAAATGCGGTTAATTCCGGACAGAATTATCAATCATTATTCACCGGTTCTCGTGCAGACCAGCGGGGTCATTCACCTTGCTATTGAGCACTTTGATGTGGGTGCTGATTCCCTGCAGGATGTAGCCGGCCTGATTGACTGGCAGGATGCGCTGATTATTGAGCCCTTCGATCTGTTGCTGGGGCAGGTTTCACTAAGCCTGCATAGTGAAGAAAACGGACTTGCCGGTACATTTGAGGATGGTGGCGTACTCGGTATTGCCGGTGATGTCGTACTTCTGCCGGCTGGAAAATATAACATCAGTATGGTGTTAAACCCTGGCAGCGATGCCGATGCCGCGACGCTGGATTTGCTGGAGCATGCGGCACAGCTGCAGCCGGACGGCAGCTACACGATCAATACTTCAGGCCAGTTGTAACCGGCCGGGATCAATTGTGGTGCGATGGAATCCCTGAGCCTGTCCATACCTGTACAACACAATTACTCCGATCCAACGGTTGAGCGGGATGTCGTGCGCCTGCAGGAGTGGCTCACTAATCTGCCGCTGATGGATGTTGTTGAGACGGTGCGCCTGGTGCTCGGCGCACTGGATGCCCTGAATGAGCAAAAGCTGGATCATGAGGAAAGGTTCCAGTATCTGGAGGTTTATCACGCCACGGCGCAACGTCTGTTTGTAACAGTCGATCCGCTGCATTTAAGGCAACTGGCCCTGACCAAGTCACAACGCCAGGAAGCTATCGATGGCGTGGAACGCCTGTTCCTGTCCCTGGCCGGGGGATACAAGCTGATTGTGACAGCCATGTATGAAACGGTCGATGCAACCCGGCCTGATCAGGTTTTCAGCTTCTCAGTGAGCCGTGCACTGGAACAGTTGAGCTACGCACTGCTCGATAGCTACCGGTTCTACCGTCCGGCACAGTCCTTCCTGATTTCGGAATCGCATCAGCTCTACCGGCTGGCCCGCCACTTTGGTTTGCTGGATGTGGTGGTTGCAGGCGATGCTGATGAAACCGAAACTGAAGCCGGCCCGACAGGCAGTCTCGCAACCTTGTATCACACCAGTATGTTGCTGTCGTTGACAGACCCGTTTCGACTGGCAGAGGGGGAGGTCGGTTTGTTGTTTGATGTGCTGATGCAGCATGCCAGCCACTGCCGGATAATCCCGGGTAGCCAATGGACAGGCTCAGGTGAGGGATTGTTTCTGGTTGATTTAAACAGCGATGTTATGCCGACCAGCTGTGTCCGGATTGAGTCCCGGGTTGATATCCGGGACCCCTACCTGCTGGATGCGCGCGAAGCATTGGCTGCGGTGCGTGACAGTTTGTCCAATATTCCTGCGAAGGTGCGCATGCAGAGCCCGGAAGCAATGGTATTGCGTCGCCTGCTGCCTGAAGAAAGCCCCGCAGACAAACGCCGGGAACAGCGACATTCCGATGGCCGCTGGGTGGACCTGTTGCTGGGACTGGAAAGCATTCATGACTACTTGTTGCAGGATTCGGGTAAAGATCACAGTCCGCAAGCTGCAGGAAATGACAAGTGTTCTGCCGAGCTGTCACCAAGCCGGGTACTTGATTCCAGTAGCAGCGGTATGAAGCTGGCCTGGGAAGGTGGTGGCGCCGGTGATGCGCGTGTTGGCGATTTGCTGGGGATTGTTGAGGAACAGGATCAGAAACATCTGTTGCGGCTGGCCATGATCCGCTCTATCAAGGTGTACCGTGAAGGTGGTATGGAGGCGGGTGTGCAATTGATGCATGGCGGTCTTGGCGCGGTATATTGTTACCTTCCCGACAAGCCTGATAAAAGGGCTGAAAGAGCATTGTTTATGCCGGCAGTTGAAGCGGAGCAGATTACCGCGACACTGGTTACCCCGAACGGGATCTATGAAGAAGGTTGTCGCTTGATTATTGATGTTGCCGGCCGTGAGATTAAGGCCCGTGCCGGGCGCCGGGTATTTGATACCCCGGTATTTGATCGTTTTGAGTTCTCTGCTGAATAACCCCTGCGTTACAAGTGTGTATGAGACAAACGAGTTTCGCCATGCTACGCTTTGCTCTTCGCTAACCATGAAAGACAAGCAACCATGTCATTAGCAATAAATATACCTGTCGGCGTTGAAATTACGACGGAAAATAAATGCGGATTCTGCACGAACTCCAAGTGCTGTACGTATATTACAGAGGAACTCGTTACGCCACGATCCATGCACGATTTTGATCACATGCTCTGGCAATTGTCTCACCAGAACATACAGGCCTATAAGGATGAGGACGGCTGGTATCTGTTGATCAATAATCCCTGTACTCATCTACTGGAGGACGGGCGTTGTGGCATCTATGATGACCGTCCCAAGATATGCCGTGAATATACGAATGATTTTTGTGAATTTGACGAATCATCAGAGGATGGTTTCGACCTGTTTTTCGAGGGGTATGATGCCTTGCTGAAGTATGTCCGCCGGCGCTTCAAGACGTGGAATAACTATGCCACTACCCGGGACGAGCATTTGAACGAGTCATAGAAATCCGGCCCGGATTTCGCTGCGCTCCATGGCCCAGGCCAGCCTCTCGACCGGTTCCCGGTCTCACCTTCTCCAGGCTACGGCATAATCTCGTCAAACCCGTTGATTGCCTGAAATTCCTCAATATCCCGCGGTGGTGATTTGCTGTCAGGTTTGCGTACCGCAAGAATATGCCGAATACCAAAGTCACGTGCGGTACGCAGGACAGACAGGCTGTCATCAACAAATAATGTTGACTCATTCCTGAAAGGCTCTTGCTTGCCGAGTGACGACCAGAATCGCCGGTCTTCTTTCGGGTAGCCAATATCATGTGCGCATACCAGTGCATCGAATGCATCGGTCAGGCCTGTGACTTCCATCTTCAGGTCAAGACTCTTTGCGTGGGCATTGGTGAGCATGACGACACGTTTGCCAGTTGCGCGAACTCGCCCGAGGAATTCAGTCACGTGGTCATGTACAGCGAT
>DAOVVG010000209.1 GCA_030632175.1 Gammaproteobacteria bacterium | reverse complement strand
TTAACAGTACTCGAACGTGAATTTCAGGCGGCCGTCCACGGCCAGCATACCCCCGTCATGTTGTGGGGTCCGCCAGGTGTGGGTAAATCACAGATGGTTGCCCAGGTCGCCGAGCGGCATGGCATGCCGGTCATCGATATTCGTTTGTCGCAGATGGAACCCAGTGACCTGCGCGGGATTCCATTTCGGGTTGACGGGCGGGTTGACTGGGCCGTGCCGTCGATGCTGCCGGACGCAGAGCGACATGGTGAACAGGGTATCCTGTTTCTGGATGAAATTACCTCGGTGCCGCCGAGTGTCTCGGCCGCTGCTTACCAGCTGATCCTCGACCGGCGTCTCGGTGCCTATGAAGTACCCGCCGGCTGGGCGATCTTTGCGGCCGGCAACCGTCAGGGCGACCGGGGTGTGACCTACACCATGCCGGCACCGCTGGCGAATCGCTTCTCTCATTTCGATGTCGACATTAACCTGGATGACTGGGTTGCCTGGGCCTACGCCAATAATATTGATGAACGGCTGATCGGCTTCCTGCGCTTTCGTCCCGAATTATTATTTGAATTTGATCCGGCACATAACCCGGTTGCCTTTCCATCGCCACGTTCCTGGGAGTTTGCACACCGGGCATTGCACAAGTTCGGTGATGTGCAGGAACTGTTAACAGGTGCCCTGCAGGCCTGTGTGGGTCCGGCCGCCGGTATCGAGTTGTCGGCCTTCGTCGAGAATCTCGACAAACTGCCGGATATGGATGCCATTGTGCGCGGTGAGAAGGTGCGGGTGCCCAGGGAAACCGATTTGCAGTATGCTGTCGCCGCTGCGCTGGTGGGGCGTGCCATTCGCGCCAGGGATGAAGAAAACGCCGCTGAGGTGTTTGGCAACATTCTGGAGTTCGCCGGGTCTTTCCCACAGCGCGAGATGGGTGTGATGCTGGTGTCTGATATGTATCGCGCAATCGGCCAGGATATTTTCGCAGTGCCGCAGTTTTCAAGGTGGGCAAATATCGTCGCAGACGTGATGCTATACGACGGTTAATTCCTCTGCGCCATAGCACCTGGTTCAGACATCATTCCCCTCTCCTTTATGCCCGGTGCTTAATCGGGTACTCCGGGAGAGGGCCAGGGAGAGGGGATGCGAAGAGCAGTTTCCTTTTTGGGTACACAGATCATCCGGTCAGGTATTAAACTATCACTTGTTGTCCCTGCGTCCGCGGTATGAATACAAAAATGACCAAAGAAGTCGAAACAAAACTATCCGCTGCCTGTACCCGGCTGATACTGGATCGGCCATTTCTGGGTGCGCTGGTACTGCGCATGCCAATGAAGCCGGCTGATCCCGGGTGGTGCGCCACCATCGGGACTGATGCGCGGCACCTGTATTACAACCCGGACTACATCGACAGCCTGTCACTGGAACAGACACAATTCGCGCTGGCGCACGAGGTGTTGCACTGTGCCTTGTCACATTTTGCACGTCGCGAGCATCGCAATGAACAGCGTTGGGACATTGCCTGCGATCTTGCAATCAACCCGATCCTGATAAAAGAAGGCATGACGGCTGTGCCGGGTGCGCTGTACAACATCGGCTACGAAGGCATGATGGCTGAGGAGATCTACCCGCTGGTCAAAGAGAACAGCGAGGAACAGACACATGATCAGCATCTGTACGGCAAGGAAAAAAAGTCCACCCAACAACCGCAGAATGGTACCGACAGTCAGCCGGATGAGCCGGACAGTGACAGTCAGGAAAGTGCCGGTGTCGGCAGCGGTGGCGAGGGTGAGGAACAAACTGCCGGTGAGCCGGACTCGCTGAGTGATGCCGAAAAAGAACAGCTGTCTGTTCAGTGGCGTCAACGCATGGCGGGCGCCGCACAACAGGCAATGCAAGCCGGCAAGCTCGCGGGTTCACTGCGGAAGCTGGTCGATCATCTGCTGCAGCCACAGTTACCCTGGCGCATGTTGCTGGCGCGTTACATGACGGCCTCCAGTCGTGATGACTACAGTTATATGCGCCCCTCGCGGCGTGAGGGTGACGCGATTTTCCCAAGTTTAAGAAGTGCACAGACAGATATCGTGGTGGTTCTGGATACCAGTGGTTCGATCAAGCCGGCCGAGATGCAGGAGTTTGTCAGCGAGATTGATGCCATCAAGGGGCAGGTGCGGGCCCGCATAACCCTGCATGCCTGTGATGCGGCACTCTCCAGCGAAGGGCCATGGGTGTTCGAACCATGGGAGGAATTTGAGCTGCCAGGAAATATTCGCGGTGGCGGCGGTACCCGTTTTACACCGGTCTTCGAAAGACTGGACGAGCAGGGTGATTCACCGGACCTGCTGGTATATTTCACCGACGCGGAAGGCGAATTTCCCAAACTGGAACCGCGTTTTCCGGTTATCTGGCTGGTGAAAGGGCGCGGCAAGGTACCCTGGGGGCAGCGGATACAGTTGAACTGAAGAAGCTGAAGAGCTTCAACAGCTATCTGGAAGCCTTGGCCGAAGGGCAGGTTTCGACTGCGGGCTCAACCGGTTATCAAACTTCTGATTTTGACCAAAACAGTCACCCATCTACCTGTAATGAAACATTTCTGGAATGATCGGAACCGTCTCTTGGTGTGCCGGGCAACTTTTTGACGCAAGCGGCTTTGCCGAACAGCGGGGTGCCGATCTGTAAGTAGTTTCCACAATAGTAATTATGTAATGTTTAACCTATTGTCAGAGCTGTAGGGTTTTTTCATTTCATGATGACTCCAGAACGGCAACTGCAAATTGGTTGCCGTTTTTTTATGTCGTGTCCATGGGGCCACTACAGACTGGCTTTCTGACACATGGCATATTTCCGGATCAGGTCTGGAAGTGACTCTGCCCCCATCTTTTTCATGCCCCTGTAACGGTGGACTTCAATCGTCCGGTCGCTGACGCCAAGCATTTCAGCCAGGTTCCTGTTCGACATACCTGTAATAATATGCTGCATGACTTCCCGTTCACGGTCCGTCAGACTGGCATAGTTTTTTCTTAATGTTGCGGCTTGGGTACGGTGCTTTCTGCTGTCGTCGACACGTGAAAACGCCTCGCCAATGCTCGCGAGCAGATCTTCATTACTGAACGGCTTTTCAAGGAAGTTTATCGCACCAGCCTTGACGGCTTTCACGGACATTTGCACACTTCCGTGCCCGGTAATAAAGATAATCGGGAGGTCGATACCACGCCTGGCGAGCTCAGCCTGCAATTCCAGGCCGGACATCCCGGTCATGCGCTGGTCCAGCAGCATGATGCCGTCCACCGTGCATCCGGCATCCTCCAGGAAGGCCTCGGCTGAGGAAAATGTCTTCACGCCATACCCGGATGCCTCGAGAAATACCGATAGCGCATGGCATACTGCTGCGTCATCATCCACCAGAAAAATGGTCCTGTTTTCTTGCATGGCGTTATTTACACACCGGTATGCGCATGCAAAACATTGTAATTAACGACATCACAGTAATAAACAGGATCATGGCTGCTGCCTGGTAAATATTTCGTTGTTTGCGCGAGTGATTGTTACCCATAACCAATTTGTATTTGGTGATTTCTTTGTTGTTACAGAAGATCGTTATCCCGACCTGACTGATCCTTGTTGCTGGATTGTTACCTCAAGGCTACACCATTGCGGACTGGATAGCAGCTGATGTGTATCAAACCACTGACGAACAAATCAGGCCTGTTCTACAGGCATCTCGCCAGCCCTGGGCTAACATTTTCTTGAATCCGGGTAATTCGGAAATACCTGACTTGCTTCACACGGATTGGTTGCTTTAATAGGGACTGATCACCTCTATATTTGTAGTTAGCATTGTTGGCTAGTGTAATTTGCCAGCAAGGCTGACGGGAGAATATCCACTTTCTCCAGAGAGGTACTAGCCTTGCGACAGTCTGTTGCCCGGCGGCGATTCATTCAGGCCCTCGCATCCATTAATTGGCGTAAGTAAGTAGTTTCCCTAATAGAATCCTCCCCAAAAAATTGCTAGGGTCCGATTTTTGGCCATGAAACGGATTTCAGTGCCAACAGGTGTTTTTTATGCGATATCCCTAATAATAGTGGCCTTCAGGCAGCAGTTATTTTGTTTGTGCGAACGGCAAAATTTGGCCGTTCTCGGACATCCTCCATCTTCTCTGCGGGTGAACTGTCTGTCAGGAAGCTCAAGCATCGCACTGCATTGGCGCATGTAAATTGATATAAAAATAATCCTGATTATTGTTATTGATGCGGGTCAACAATAAAGATTGGAGAATAATCTTCCGGCTCTAATAAACAAGAGATGGGTTCGCAGGGGGCAGGAATAAATCACACCCATTGGGTGCTATGTATATCAGGTGGACCTCATGCAACCATGCAGGCACCTGTCAAATACCGTTTGTGATGTGCCCCATGATTTGTGTGATCGCATTTGCGCGATAAGCAGGGTGGCAAGATGATGGATGCTCCACGAGAGCAAGGCAGGCAAGCCAAATTTGCTGAAGTAAATCCGAACCCGGTACTTTCATGCGGTGCGGATGGAGTATTGCGCTTTGTAAATCCCGCAACCTCACAGTTGCTTCGGGACCTGGGGCTTGAGCGTGTTGAAGATATCCTTCCCGGTGACCATAAGAAACTGGTGAAGACCTGTTTAAAAACCGGTGTAAAGCTGATTCAAGCGTGCCAGGCGGGTGGCCGGACCCTTACCTGGTCATATCAGCCTGTAGTTGATGGAGATGAGATTTACATCTATGGACATGATGTCTCTG
>DAOVVG010000131.1 GCA_030632175.1 Gammaproteobacteria bacterium | reverse complement strand
ATTATTGTATATTGTATACCAGATCTAATACGAAGAAAGCTGCAATGAGCCCTCCCGCAGGGAGGGGTCTTCGCATGCAGCAGATTTAACACATAAAGGAATTCGGTGGCTGGCTCAACCGTTACCGGCATACATCAGACGTGTGCAATTGCACCATGCGGTTCTCCGTCTACCTGCCGCCCAAGGCCGGCAGCGAACCTGTTCCGGCAGTGTACTGGCTGTCCGGTCTTACCTGTAACGATGACAACGCACGCACCAAGGGTGGCATGCAACGCTATGCCGCAGAGCTGGGGATTGCACTGGTGTTCCCCGACACCAGTCCGCGCGGCACCGACGTGGCGGACGGCCAGAATCAATACGATCTCGGCAAGGGCGCCGGCTTTTACGTTAACGCCACAGAGCCGCCCTGGTCAGAGCACTACCAGATGTACGATTACGTAAAGCAGGAACTGCCGGCGCTGATCGAGCGCGAGTTGCCCGTCCTGCCAGGCGTCAAGTCCATCAGTGGCCACTCCATGGGCGGTCACGGTGCCCTGATCTGCGCCCTGAAAAATCCGGGTGCCTATCGATCCGTATCTGCCTTTGCACCCATATGCAATCCCATGGTCAGCGACTGGGGCCAGGGCTGCTTCGAGGCCTACCTCGGTGAGGATGAGCAGGCCTGGGAGGCATACGATGCCACCGTGCTGGTAACGGCGGGCGCACCACCCATCCCCCTGTTCATCGACAGTGGCACCGGTGACCAGTTCCTGAAGGCGCAACTCTTCCCGCAGAACCTGCAGGCCGCCTGCGAAGCGCGCGACTTCCCGCTGACCCTGCGCATGCAGGAGGATTATGATCACAGCTATCATTTCATCGCCACGTTCATCGGTGAGCACCTCGCCTACCATGCCGACAAGTTGTACAACGATTGATGACAACAACACACCGGGAGAGTCACACGTAACAAACGGAAACGGTTATGCCCTTCATTAAAACCACGGACATCAATATTCATTACCAGCAGAGGGGAACGGGCTGCCCGGTGGTGTTTCTTGGCGGTGTCGGTGGCGACCTGCGCAGCCCGTCAACCGTATTCGACAGTTACCTTGCCGACAAATTCGAGATCCTGGCGTTCGACCAGCGCGGCACCGGACTCACAGACAAACCCGACGAGCCATACACCATGGCGCAGTATGCGCAGGACGCAACGGCGGTCATGGATGCCGTTAACCGGGAAGGCGCCCACGTCATCGGCGTGTCCTTTGGCGGCATGGTCGCGCAGGAACTGGCGATAAGGTATCCGCAACGGGTGCGCAGCCTGGTACTCTGCTGCACGGCGGCCGGTGGTGCGGGCGGTTCGTCCTACCCTATCCATGAGTTGTCCGGCTTGTCCCCGGCAGAGCGTTCGCGAAAGATGCTTGCGATCGGAGATGACCGTTTCAACGAAACCTGGCAGGCCGAGAATCCCGAGGAAACCGAGGGCATGCTGAAGGAATCGGCCGCGAACGCCTCACCCTTTCTCTCGGAACACGGCGGCATTACCGGCATCACCCGCCAGATCGAGGCCCGCAGTCATCACAACACCTTTGACCGTCTGCCGTCTATCCAGGTACCGACGCTGGTTTGCGGTGGAGAATTCGACAGGCAGGCCAGACCGGATGTGGTCAGAAACCTTCACGGGCGAATTACCGATGCAGAATTACGCTTCTTCAAGGGAGGTCATAACTTTCTGAGCCAGGACCCGGAGGCCTACAAGGCAATTGCCGGGTTTATTCAGCAGCACTGCAGCGCGCCAGGCTAGTTAACTGAAAATTGCTGATCAAGAAGGTAACATACGCTGCAAAACTACAACGTATACAGCAAAATCATGACCAACTCACTTCGAATTCTTGAACAAACCGCACGGGAGAATGCGGATAAGATTGCGCTTACCGTACCCGGCGGCGGGCTGAGCCTGACCTATGGCCAGCTGCTGGATGCGGTCATAAAGACGGCCGAGTCCATTCAGTCGGCCACCGCCGACTGGCCGAAGAACCGTCCGATTGCACTCTCCTTCTCGAACTGTCCGGAGTTTGTAGTTTCATTTCTTGCGCTCGCCTGGAACGGTATTCCTGCCATGCCGCTTAACCCGGCCCTGACGGCAGATCTTGCCGCTGAACCAATGGCCGATGAGCAACCGGGTGCACTCATTATTCCACCCGGCCCTGGCGCTCTGCGTGAAGCAGCTACACGCGTTGGCATACCCTGCTGGAGCATGCATCCGGATTTACACATCGACGGAATGCCCGAGGGTGACTCGACCAGAAACCAGGCTCCCGACGCTGACTCTATTGCGTTGCTGCTGCAAACCAGCGGGACAACCGGCAAGCCCAAGTGGGTACCTCTCAGTCATGCAAACCTGCTCGCCTCGATTAACAACATCATAGCCACCTACAAGCTGTCGCCAGATGACTCGACATTGCTGGTGATGCCGTTGTTCCATGTACACGGCCTGGTAGCCGCACTCCTTGCCACACTTTACAGTGGTGGACGCGTGATCATCGCACCCAGGTTCTCAGCCAGCCATTTCGTGGAATGGACGCTTGCAGAAAAACCGACCTGGTACACGGCTGTGCCATCGATACACCAGATCCTCCTCGGGAATGCCGCAATGCAGGACATACCCGAAGAGCAATTCCGCTTTATTCGATCATGCAGCTCATTCCTTGCACCGGAAACACAGACCAGGATTGAGGAACTGCTCGGCGCTCCCTTGCTGGAAGCCTACGGCATGACCGAAGCCGCTCACCAGATTGCATCCAACCCGCTGCCACCAGCGGATCGCGTCACCGGGTCAGTCGGCCAGGGCACCGGCGTCGAGGTTGTAATCCTGGGCCCGGAAGGAAACATCCTGGCAACCGGCGAAAAAGGCGAAGTCGCCATCCGCGGTGAAAACGTCATGAACGGATACCTCGACAACCCCGAGGCCAACGCAAGCGCCTTCGCCAACGGGTACCTCCGTACCGGGGACCTCGGCGAGATTGACGAAAATGGATTTATTACGTTACTGGGACGTCTGAAGGAACTCATTAACCGCGGTGGTGAGAAGATTTCCCCTGCACAAATTGACGATGTGCTTCTTAATATTGTAGGAGTCAGGGAAGCAGCTGCATTCGGAGTCCCAGACACTATCTATGGTGAAGTGGTACATGCCGCTGTTGTTCAGAATGGTGCCCTGGATGAAGCGGAGATTCTTGACCAGTGCCGGGAGAAACTGCCCCGCTTCATGGTGCCCGTAAAAGTACATATCGTCACCGAGCTTCCGCATGGCCCCAGCGGAAAGGTAAACCGCAACACCCTCCCCAAGGCACTCGGCCTCACATAAACAACCGTTACCGGAAGTGTCTCCCGGCGACCGTTCCAGAAATTACAACATCGCCTGCAGGTGCGCCTCCACACTGCGCGCCAGTGCCGGCAGGCTGTAACCGCCCTCCAGCACGGAGACGACACGCCCCTGCGCAAACTCATCGGCAACCTCGCTGATCCTTTTGGTGGCCCAGGCGAAGTCCGCTTCCTCCAGGCAAAGCTGTGCCAGCGGGTCGTCATCGTGCGCATCGAACCCGGCGGAGATAAACAGCAACTCGGGTTTGAAACTGTTCAGTGCCGGCAGGATCTGCTCATCGAAGGCCGCACGAAACCGGTCTCCCCGGGTTCCTGCCGGCAAGGGGACGTTCACGATATGATCGGATACGGTGTCAGCCCCGCTGCCGGGATAGAAGGGGTGCTGAAAGGTGGAGCTGAAGAACACGGATGAATCGTCGCGAAAGATATCCTCGGTACCGTTACCGTGGTGTACATCAAAGTCAACGATTGCGACCCGTTTCAAACCATACTGGTCCTGTGCATAACGGGCACCAACGGCAATATTGTTAAACAAACAAAAACCCATCGGACGTGCGACTTCGGCATGATGGCCACAGGGGCGCACACAACAAAAGACATGATCCGCGTCACCGGACATAACAAGATCTACACCCTTGACCACGGAACCGGCAGCACGTA
The DNA here is from genome assembly GCA_030632175.1 of Gammaproteobacteria bacterium. Taxonomy (GTDB): domain Bacteria; phylum Pseudomonadota; class Gammaproteobacteria; order UBA9214; family UBA9214; genus UBA9214. The sequence continues at coordinate 3,046 of DAOVVG010000131.1, read as the reverse complement.
AAGCCGCATTCAGCGAATGTGGAGCCATGCTGGTATCCGGATCCAGGTAAACGCGACCCTCGGATGGTTCGGCTGCGAATACCGCATCCACGTATCCCTTATCGTGCACCCGGATGAGCTGTTCGCGACTGGCCAGAGGCGCTTCATGCTGCGCCAACTGCTGCCAGACATCCCTGGTCGGCAGATAATCCAGCACTGCCCTGACACGTGCCGGAGACTCTGGGTGTCCGGCACCGGTATCATGCAATTCGCAATCAGGATGGGAAATGAAAGCGATCTTCATGGACTAACCCTCTCGGAAAAATAGTGAAAGACTGTGTTATCACTCTCATACTGTCAGTGTCCCCAGCACCGCGCCGCCAAGGTCGCTCAACTTCTATTTTACCAGAAGCACTCTGTGGTTCTCCTCCATAACCGCCCGGAGGTCAAGTCAACACACCATAGCGGTTCAACGTCATCTATCGAAGAGGTGTCCGGTACAATACACCGTCTAGTCATCCGTATTGATGGGCAGCGCTGTGGTGTACTTGATTTGCTCCATGGCAAAACTTGATGTGACATTGGACAACTCAATACGATCGACCAGATTCTTGTAGAAGTCGTCGTAGGCAGCGATGCTACTGACAACAACCCTCAACAAATAGTCGACCTCCCCGCTCATACGGTAGATTTCCATGACCTCGGGCATGTCACTAACCGCACGTGAGAAACGGTCAATCCATTCCGTGGTGTGTTGATTGGTTTTTATTGCGACAAACACCGTCACATCGGCATTGACCTTTTCTGGGTCAAGCAACGCAACCCGTGCACGTATGAAGCCCTGTGCCTCTAGTTTCTGGATGCGTTTCCAGCACGGCGTGACGGACAGGGCAATTTGTTCGGCGATTTCCTTGATGGCCAGGCTGGCGTCAGTCTGCAGCAGGTTCAGGATTGTCCGATCAACTGAATCCATAGATTATTTTCCCGCAATACGTACATGAGTAGGATATTTTTATCTAATCTAACAGTATTTTCGGGTTATACAATTGTTATTTTCTACTTAATGCTATTTTTATGTAATTTTACTATAGACTGAAGTCACCATTCAGCAGGAGCAACGAGACCGGGAGTACATCATGGGACGGATAGCGGACCAACTGGAAATCGAGGGTATCCCACCCTATGTCGAGAGCTGGAGTGCAGCCCGCATCCCGGGGTTCGTCCCGGCGGTGCTGAATCGCTGGCAAAACAACTTCGGCAAACTACCCGATGACTTTGCCATGGTGGTGTGCCCGCAGGTAGAGATTGACGCCAGGGGTGGTCTCCCTGACCGGGTAAGAGAACTGACAAACGCACGCCTGCGTTTCCAGCACTTTACCGGATGTCACAAACCCTATGCCGTCCTGCTCTACGCAGGCAATGATGCCGAAGCGTGGCGTTCGGAAGTACAACCGTTACTGGCGTGGTCAGAGGGCTACCTGGTGAGCATGACTGAAGAAACGGCACGCATGAAGTTTATTGAGGCAGTTGAAGAATGTGACGACGATTAGTCACGAGCAAATAATATTGCATTAAATATGAAAGAGACATCGGTTGATGCTGGTCACGCCAAATTTCTTCTGCATTCCGGACTGAAGCATACTGTCTGTATCCAAGATGCTTCCTGACGAATGTATTTTCACATGCTCGAGGACACCTATCTCTTATTCACATGTTAACTATCCAGGACTGAGTAAGACTGCCAACCGGATAAATACATTCGGCCCGCCCTAATATCACGCAGGACCGACGATTTAGTTTCTTAATTATTAGATTCTTTACGCGTCATCTACAAATTCAATGCTGGATCCTCTGGATGAAGCCCAGCGCTTTAATTGATCGATTATTTCTAACCGTTCTTCTGCGCCAGGTGATATACCATCCACCCAGGCAACATTAGAGACGTTAATTACGAAATCGACTCCCATTCCAACATCGTATTCTGCTTTTGCAATCCGCCCGTCTAGTTCGATCTGAATCTCTCCAAATCGTTCACCGGTTATTACGCAACTAAAATCATGGTCAATTGTTTTACTTTTATAGACACGGTAAGCCACCCATAACAAGCCGCCAATCACAAGCAGGGTAATGCTTAACGTTTGCCAATCAATTCCCACTTAAGACACTTTGCATATATGCACTGATGGAGTTAATGGCATGTCCGCCTGAGTATCGACATACACTCGTCTAGCCATAGTAACCCCCAAAATATAATAGTGCCCAGAAGCCCACAGGAATCTGGCGAAAGAAAAGGCCTAATCGAATCTCAGTGTTTATGGTGGTTTGCGGGCTGCTGATAACGGCGTTATCTTCAGCAATCTCCTGCACCCCATGCACAGGTGCCGCCGATACAGGCTGGGAAAACAGGAATCCTGCGAGCAGCAGGTGTGCCAGCACTGACCAGCAGATATTGGTCGCCGCTCTCCTCGTAACACAGGTAACGATACCGCTCAGAGCAGTCAATGTTTTGTGCATCGCAGATTCATTAGATTGGTTAATAGTCAGACCCACGCCAATAACTTCGGTCCAGTCCTTTGGACCCGGATAAAAAGAGACTTCGTCGAACAATAAATTGCCATGTCCCACGATAGCAACGTTACCTTGTTGTATAGCACCCGCAGCTGCAAGCGAAACAACGCTATCGCTTCACTAACTTACCTTGAACAGCAATTTACTCGCGCAGAGTCTTAGGGCCATGAGCCGTGTCATGGGTTACTGCCATTAATATCCAGAGTTCTTCTACAATGACGGACCGGTCTTAAAATGATGTCAGAAATCGTGTCTAGACGGCTGCGAAAATGTCAACTTTCAGAGTAGTCACGATTAGCTTTCCTAATTGATTATATGGAAATTTCTTTCTGTAGACCTTGACCGTATCGAGGGATTCTTATGGGCTCTAACTGCTTGTTATTAATGTGATTTGGCGGAGAGAGAGGGATTCGAACCCTCGATACGTTGCCGTATACACACTTTCCAGGCGTGCGCCTTCGACCACTCGGCCATCTCTCCAGGATATTTACGGCTGTTT
>DAOVVG010000072.1 GCA_030632175.1 Gammaproteobacteria bacterium | reverse complement strand
GGATGGTGCGGGAATCAATCTTCGAGGAGACCTGAAAAGCGATGCGCGTCGGGATGTTTGCCTTGATCAGGCCGGTAATGACATCCACAGACGGACGCTGTGTTGCCAGTATCAGGTGAATACCGGATGCTCGCGCCTTCTGTGCCAGCCGCCCGATCAGCTCTTCGACTTTCTTGCCAACGACCATCATCATGTCGGCCAGCTCATCAATGACGATGACAATAAAGGGCAGCTGTTGCAGCATGGGGTGCTCGGTGCCTTCCAGTACTTCTTCAGGCTTGAACAGCGGGTCCGGAATCGGTTCGCCGGCTTTCTCGGCGTCTTTTACCTTGCGGTTGTAGCTGTCGATATTCCGCACCCCGAGTGCGGCCATTAATTTGTAACGACGCTCCATTTCTCCGACACACCAGCGCAGGGCGTTGGCTGCCTCGTTCATGTCGGTGACAACTGGAGTCAGCAAATGCGGAATGCCTTCATACACTGACAGTTCCAGCATCTTGGGGTCGATCATGATCAGCCGTACGTCTTTCGGTAACGTCTTGAACAGCAGGCTCAGAATCATGGCATTGATTCCGACGGATTTACCGGAACCGGTGGTGCCGGCAACCAGCAGGTGCGGCATTCTTCCCAGATCGACCACGATTGGCAGACCGCTGATGTCCTTGCCGAGGGCAAGTGTCAGCGGTGAGCTGGATTCATCATATTCCCGGGTGTTCAGAATCTCACCGAGACTGATGATCGAGCGATGCTCGTTCGGGATCTCCAGACCGATAACCGACTTGCCGGGGATTACCTCGACAACACGCACACTGATCGCCGACAGGGCGCGGGCAATGTCTTTTGCGAGATTACTGACCTGGCTGACCTTGACCCCCGGTCCAAGGTCCAGTTCAAAGCGGGTAATGACAGGACCGGGGTTGACGGCAACCACTTCCGCTTCGATATTGAAATCCAGTAGTTTCATTTCGACAAGCCGTGACATGGCTTCAAGTGCCGATGTGGAGTAACCCTCCTCTGAGGGTCGTGGCTCGTCGAGCAGGGAAAGCGGCGGTAGTTCGGAATTGGGCGGCGGATCAAACAACGGCACCTGGCGTTCGCGTTCTATGCGTTCACTGGGCCGGGGCTGTTTGATAACCGGTTCAATGCGTACCGGTTTGCGTTTTGCTTCCCTGGTCTGGTTGGCCTTGATCACTTCCTTACGCTCGGTACGTGCACGCCGGGCTGCCAGTTGCTCGGGTATTTGTCCTGCCGTTTCAGCAACGCGATCGGCGAGAATAAGAGTGTACTTGCCGATAAAGTCCATCACGACCAGCCAGGAGATACCGGTAAACAGGGTGACACCGGTCAGAAACAGCGCCAGCAGGAACAGCGTCGCCCCGACCGGGCTGACGACTTCAACAAGTCCGTTACCAATGACGTTACCCAGCACACCACCGGCACCGGCAGGTAATTGACCTTGATAGCCGCCCGACTCAAGCGTTGCCAGCCCGCATCCTGCGCCGACAGTCAACAGGAAGCCGGCCCAGCGTACTGCCAGCACGTGCAAGTCGATGCCGCCGGCGGGCGTGAGACCCCGGTAAACCAGCCAGCCGCTGTAACCCACCATGATCGGGAACAGGTAAGCAAGATAGCCGAGCAAGTACAACAGGACATCAGCGAGCCACGCGCCAATCAGACCGCCGGCATTGTTGATGCGAACAACCTCGCCACTGTTTGACCAGCCGGGGTCTGCAGTGTGGTAACTGGCCAGTGATACCAGCAGGAAGATGGCCAGGGCACCGAGAATGAGCAAGGCACCCTCGCGTAAGCCACGGCTGACCTGGTGTGTGAGCGTTGCTGTCTTGCCTGATTTACGTCGTGCTTGAGCCAAAATCATCCTCTTTCATAGGTAGTTACGCCAATTGCAAGATTCTATTTGATTTTCTTTGTTAAGCAAGTGATTCTTTCAATGCCGGGTGTACCAGCTGCCCCGCCTCAATATTGACCCCCCGCCCCAACGCAGGGTTTGCTTTCCAGTCTGTCTCTGCCAGCTGATGCACATAGGGCAGCAAGACCGCGGAAAGCGCTTGTGAGGCACTGCGAGGGACTGCTCCGGGGATATTGGTCACGGTAAAGTGCACCACGCCTTCCTCCAGATATGTCGGGGCTTCGTAGGTGGTGGGCCGGGTCGTTTCGATACAGCCGCCCTGGTCGACTGAAATATCCACAATGACACTGCCGGCTGCCATGGTTGCGACCATGCTGCGCGTTACTACATGGGGTGAGCGGTCACCGGTCTTCAGTACGGCACCGATCAACAGGTCCGCGCCTGCTACTGCCTGCCTGACAGCATCCTGATAGGGATACAGACCGGTTACGTTATTGCCAAGCCTGCGCATTTCGGCAAGCCGCTCCCGGTTGAGGTCAAAGACCGTTACCTCTGCACCCATGGCAGCTGCCATGGCAGCTGCATTACCACCGGCATTGCCTGCTCCAATAATGACGACGCGTCCGCGTTCAGCACCCGGTAACCCGCCCAGCAGCAGCCCCTTGCCGCCAGCCGGTTGATGCAGAAGATTGCTGCCAATCTGTGTTGCGAGCCGGCCTGCTATATCACTCATGGGTGCCAGCAAGGGTAACGCATGCTCATCTGTTTCAACGGTTTCAAACGCTATGCCCGTCAGACCGATATCCTGCAGTTTGTGTGTAAGTTCGGGGTTGGCGGCCAGGTGCAGGTAACAAAATAGCAGGTGATCTTTCTGCAGGTAAGCAAGATCACCGGCCACCGGTTCCTTAACCTTTACGACGAGCTGCGCCTGGCCGTAGGTCTCACCGGGATTCGCTGTAACAGTGGCGCCGGCAGCCTTGTAGCGTTCATTGGAATACCCTGAAAGTTTTCCGGCATTATGTTCGACAAAAACACTGTGACCCGCCTGAACCAGGTCTCCACAGGCCTCCGGATTCAGGGCAACACGGCCCTCCAGTGGCTTGATCTCACGGGGAATCCCTATCTGCATGGTTGCTTTACCCTACTCCACAAGTTCCGTAACATTCAGCACCTGTTAATTGAGCTGTCCTGTTAAACGGAGTCATTATACATGAGCGATATCAAACACTGCCGCCTTCTTATCCTGGGTTCCGGTCCGGCCGGATACACAGCCGCTATTTACGCGGCGCGTGCCAACCTCAACCCCGTGCTGGTGACAGGTCTGGAACAGGGTGGACAGTTAATGACAACCACCGAAGTCGAGAACTGGCCAGGTGGTGAGGATGGCTTGCAGGGACCACCGCTGATGGAAAACATGCGGGAGCATGCCGAACGCTTTAATACGGAAATTATTTTCGATCATGTTCATACGGTTGACCTCAGTAACAAGCCCTACCGGCTTGAGGGCGATGCGGGCATCTATACATGCGATGCGCTGATTATTGCCACCGGTGCTTCTGCCATGTACCTGGGTATGCCTTCCGAGGAAGCTTTCAAGGGAAGAGGTGTCTCCGCCTGTGCAACCTGTGACGGCTTCTTTTACAAGCAACAGCCAGTGGCGGTTATTGGTGGCGGCAACACTGCAGTTGAGGAAGCGCTGTACCTTTCAAATATTGCCTCGCACGTGACACTGGTACATCGCCGCGACGAATTGCGCTCTGAAAAAATACTTCAGGATCGTTTGTTCAAAAAAGAACAGGAAGGCGTTGTCACCATCGCCTGGGACAGCGTGCTGGACGAAGTGCTGGGGGATGACAGCGGCGTAACCGGTATGCGTATCAAAAACGTCAAGGATGACAGCACCAGCGAAGTTGAACTGATGGGCGTGTTTATTGCTATCGGGCACAAACCGAATACCGGAATCTTTGAAGGCCAGCTTGAAATGAACAACGGCTATATCAAGATAAACAGCGGTATTGAAGGCAACGCGACTGCAACCAGTGTAGAGGGTGTGTTCGCGGCCGGCGATGTCAGTGACCATATCTATCGTCAGGCTGTTACCTCGGCTGGTACCGGCTGCATGGCCGCGCTGGATGCAGAATCATACCTTGATCACCTCGCCCATCTCGCTGCAGAGGGTTAACACTGTTCGTCGCGTGATAGCTGAAAACCGGGGTTGTCTTGCACGCGTCTATTGTCAACAATATCCATGATATTGAGGCCCGGGACTGGAATCGGGTCAGCGGTACCAGCGATCCCTTCCTGCGCCACGAATTTCTTGCGGCACTGGAAACACACGGTTGCGTAGGTACGGAACAGGGATGGGTGCCACAGCACATAGCTGTTTTTGACGGAGAACAGCTCGCAGGGCTCGCACCGCTCTATCTGAAAGACAATTCCTATGGCGAGTTCGTTTTTGACTGGGCGTGGGCCGATGCTTACCACCGTGCCGGTCTCGCCTACTACCCCAAACTTGTTTCATCTATCCCGTACACGCCGGTAACCGGTTCACGATTACTGGTAGACCCTGAAAAAGAGCGCGAGAAGGTATGCCATGCTCTCATAGAGAGAGCCCTGCAGTTGATGGATGAAACGCACTGTTCTTCACTGCACTGGCTGTTCACCAGCGAGGCGGATACGACAACGCTGGTAGACAAGGGGTTTATGCGCCGTACCAGTTGTCATTTTCACTGGCACAATGACAGCTATACTTCTTTTGAGGATTTTCTGTCGCGTCTGACTTCGCGCAAACGCAAGAAGATACGCAGGGAGCGACGTTTTGTTGAAGAAGCCAACGTCCAGATTGAAATCATACATGGCTGTGATGTAACCGCTGAACAATGGCGGGCGATGCACGGGTTCTATCGCTCAACATTTATGAAGAAGTCAGGGATGCCGACGTTAACACTGGAGTTTTTCGAGGAAATCAGTCGCACCATGGGAGACCAGCTTGTGCTGGTCTTTGCCAGTCATGAACAATGCTACGTTGCGGGCTCAATTATGTTGCGCGGTGACAATGCTCTTTATGGCAGGCACTGGGGTTGTCTGGAGGAATTCAACAGCTTGCATTTTGAGGCCTGCTATTATAAGGGTATCGAGTATTGCATTGATCACAATCTCGCGTTGTTCGAGCCTGGCGCACAGGGGGAGCATAAAATCAGTCGCGGTTTTCTGCCGAGCTATACCTGGTCTGCACACCAGATCAGTAATGAACAGTTCAGGGTAGCCATTCAACGCTACCTGCAACAGGAACACGAGATGATGGTGGACTATCATGATGACCTGATGTTGAGTTCGCCCTTCAGGAAGGCAGAGTAGACAGACATGACGCATAACAGATCAATAACGCCTTGCTGGCTGGAACCGGATGCCACGGAAATTGTCTTTCCGGATGTTGAACTGGCCCTGCGTGATCCTGATGGCTTGCTGGCGATTGGTGGCAAACTCTCTACCGAGTGGCTGCTGCAAGCCTATCGGCGTGGTATCTTTCCCTGGTATGGGCAAGGCCAGCCGATCTTGTGGTGGGCTCCGGACCCGCGTCTGGTACTTTTCCCTGAAAATCTACACATTTCCCGCAGTCTTGCCAGGATCATCAAGCAGAATAAATTCTCCTTTACCCTGGATACGGCCTTTGCCGACGTTATTACAGCCTGCGCCCGTAAACGACCGGCACAATCGGGAACCTGGATTACCCCTGAAATGAAATCGGCCTATATTGATATGTACCACGCAGGTCACGCCCACTCGGTAGAATCCTGGTGTGACGGCAAACTTGCCGGGGGGCTTTACGGTGTAGCGATCGGGAATATTTTCTTTGGAGAATCAATGTTTACAGAGGTAACTGATGCCTCCAAGGCAGCTTTTGTTGCCCTGGTGCGCCAACTGGAACGCTGGGGTTACAGCCTGATTGATTGCCAGGTGCATACTACCCACCTGGCCAGCCTGGGCGCGGCAATGATCGCGCGAAAGGACTTTACCGCTATTCTGGATCGTGAATGCACACAACCGGGTCATAGCCTGCCGTGGACATTTGACAACGGCTGATTGCCAACGACTGGCCGGGGGCAACGAAGAATGACCGGAAATGGCAATTATCTACTCAGTGCAGTCACTTTCTGATATTGATTTCAGGTATACTTCCGCGATTTACACAACAGGGTATATTGGGGTTTATGGCAAAAGAAGAACACATTGAAATGGAAGGCACTGTTACCGAGGCGCTTCCCAATACCATGTTCAGGGTTGAGCTTGAAAATGGACACGTAGTGACCGCGCATATTTCCGGTAAAATGCGCAAGCATTACATTCGGATTTTGCGTGGTGACAAAGTGACTGTTGAGCTGACACCCTACGATCTGAGCAAGGGACGAATTACCTACCGGGCCCGCTGACACTGCCTTGTCACGATCGTGACACCCCGATGTCTCCGGGTCTGCTAGTGGACTTTTTCTTTTCCCTTTATTTCAAAGGACAGCTCGTCTTCCCCCAGGCGGATAATCAGGTGACCGCCATGAGTGAGTTCGCCAAACAGTAATTCCTCAGCAAGCGGTTTCTTTATGAACTGTTGTATCGTTCTCGCCATGGGACGTGCGCCCATCTTCGGATCATAGCCCCGCTCGGCCAGCCAGATGCGGGCTGCAGCATCCACCTCAATTGTTACGTTCTGCTCCTGCAACTGGGCTTCGAGCTCGAAAATAAACTTGTCGACCACGCGGGTGATGTTGTCCGGTCCCAGCGCATTAAACTGCACAATTGCATCGAGGCGGTTTCTGAACTCCGGTGTAAACAAACGTTTGATGGCTTCCATTGCATCAGATGAATGATCCTGGTGGGTGAAGCCAATAGATGTACGACTGGAATCCTGAGCACCTGCATTGGTTGTCATTACTATGACGACATTGCGAAAATCAGCCTTGCGACCGTTATTGTCAGTCAGGGTACCGTGATCCATGACCTGCAACAGCAGGTTAAAGACATCCGGATGCGCCTTCTCAACCTCGTCAAGTAACAGCACTACGTGGGGATTCTTGGTAATGGCTTCGGTAAGCAACCCGCCCTGATCATAACCGACATAACCCGGAGGTGCGCCAATCAGGCGTGATACCGTGTGACGTTCCATGTACTCCGACATGTCAAAGCGTACCAGTTCCAGCCCCATGATCCTTGCCAGTTGACGGGTAACCTCTGTTTTGCCAACGCCCGTGGGCCCGGCAAACAGGAAAGAACCTACCGGCTTGTCTTCATTACCCAGTCCGGAGCGTGACATCTTGATGGCGGCTGACAGGGTTTCAATGGCAGGATCCTGGCCATACACCACCATTTTAAGATCGCGTTCCAGATTACGCAGAGCCTCCTTGTCAGAAGAAGAAACCGTCTTTGCAGGAATGCGGGCCATTTGGGCGATGACGTGTTCAATTTCATTCACCCCGACGGTTTTCTTGCGCCGTGAAGGTGGTAACAGGCGCTGACCGGCACCCGCCTCATCAATCACGTCGACTGCCTTGTCAGGAAGGTGGCGGTCGTTGATGTAGCGATCGGCAAGTTCGGCGGCACAGCGTAATGCACGAGCCGAATACTTGATCTTGTGATGCTCCTCAAAGCGGGTTTTCAGACCCTTCAGAATGTCGATGGTCTCTTCAACACTGGGTTCAGTAATATCAACTTTCTGGAAACGGCGTGTCAGGGCATGGTCTTTTTCGAATATGCCCCGGTATTCCTGGAAAGTGGTTGAACCAATACATTTCAGTTCGCCCGAAGCCAGCATTGGCTTCATCAGGTTTGAGGCATCCATGACGCCCCCGGATGCAGCGCCGGCTCCTATAATGGTGTGGATCTCGTCAATAAAAAGAATGGATCCTTCCTCTTTCTGCAACTGGCCGAGCACCGCCTTGAATCGTTTTTCGAAATCACCCCGGTACTTGGTTCCTGCAACCAGAGCACCAAGATCCAGTGCATAGATTGTGCAGTTAAGCAGCACGTTTGGAACCTCACCGTCCACAATCATCTTCGCCAGCCCTTCAGCCAGTGCTGTTTTACCAACACCCGCCTCGCCGACAAACAATGGATTGTTCTTGCGACGACGACAAAGTATCTGGATGGTGCGCTGGACCTCAGCCCGTCTTCCGATCAGTGGGTCGATTTTCCCCTGGGCTGCCTGCTCGTTTAGATTGATTGCAAAGGTTTCCAGCGGCTGTTTCGCGGTTGTATCAGTTGTCTCGGGTTCTTCAGCGTTCCCGGCGTTTTCTTCTGGCTGGTCATACACCCTGGAGATGCCATGTGAAATGTAGTTGACGACATCAAGGCGTGTGATATTCAGCTTGTTAAGGAAATATACAGCTTGTGATTCCTGTTCGCTGAAAATTGCGACCAGCACGTTGGCGCCGGTTACTTCAGTCTTGTCAGATGACTGCACGTGAAAAACAGCGCGCTGCAGAACACGTTGGAACCCCAGCGTCGGTTGTGTTTCCCGGGTGTCTTCTTCCGAGAGTTTTGGTGTTGTTTCTTCCAGGAAAACGCTAACGTCCTGTTTGAGCTGTTCGAGGTTTCCACCACAGGCACGCAGTACTTCTACAGCTGACGGGTTGCCGAGCAAGGCATAGAGCAGATGCTCAACTGTCATGAATTCATGATTTTTCTCACGCGCTTCCTTGAAGGCGAGGTTTAGCGTAAATTCAAGTTCTTTGCTCAGCATGTCAGTTCCCCATCAGAAAAACTACGCTTCTTCCATGTTGCACATCAGCGGGTGCTGGTGTCGTTGTGAATATTCATTCACCTGCGCAACCTTGGTCTCTGCTATTTCATACGTAAATACGCCGCAGATACCCTTGCCCTGGGTGTGAATCAGCAACATGATGCGGGTCGCCTTTTCCCGGTCCAGCCCGAACAACTTCTCCAGCAATGTCACCACAAATTCCATGGGCGTGTAGTCATCATTCAGTAGAACCACCTTGTACATGGACGGCTCTTTCAGCTCCGGGCGGGCTTCCTTTAATGCAAGCCCCTCGTCTCCTCGGTGTTCTTCCTGGTTACTCATAATCTGTCATTAGCTTATCAAATACAGGGGATTCCTACCTTGAGTTGCCATTTTATCATTGATATTGACAACTTACATGCCGGGAAAATCCGTGATCGCCTGATTTTCCGACAGCAGCAGACACCCTGCTCCTGTCTTGTAAATCGGCATTCCCGGAATATCCTTGATGAGAAGCAGCCGGATTACCGGGCACAGAACACTGCAATCAGTAACGTGGGCCAAAAAAAACCCCCGCTGCTGCGGGGGCTTCTGTCTGACAAACTGCCCGGGTATCAGGCAGTCTTTACCAGCTTACGGCTCTTCGCCGGAAGCCTGGATCAGGGCTTCTTCAATCGCACCCGGTGCACACATGATGCTCATGAAAGTAGCGCCAGTCTCACTGGCCATCATAGGCAGATGTGGCCAGTTAATCGCGATGCGGAAACGGGCGAACAGTGCGTAGGCTGTACCGT
>DAOVVG010000099.1 GCA_030632175.1 Gammaproteobacteria bacterium | reverse complement strand
TCCGAATCTGCCCTGAAATAGGCATCCCGCAACATCTCGTTCGGTAATTCGTGATTCACCGAAGCAAGAAATTCCGGTTCAAACATTTCATTCAGGTGCTGGCGCTTGACGAAGTTATAGGCTTCCATGCGTTCCGGCAGCGGCATTGATGCCTGGCGGATATAGCTTCTGAGTTTGCGAACCGGCATGAGGGCCTCTCCGCCCGGGATACCATTGACGACAGGTTCGATCAGATGGTTTCGTAAAAAAACAGGTAGCCGGCCGTAATGTTCGAATACCATCTGCTTGGCATAGCGCTCATTGCCACCAAAGATCTCATCTCCCCCGTCCCCTGCCAGCATAATCTTGACACCGTCCCGGGCCGCCTGTTTGGCACAGAAATAGGTGGGTACGGCTGAGTCGTTGGCAAATGGCTCGTCATAGGTCCTCGCGATCAGGGGGATTGCTTCAAGGATATCGTCGGGCTTTAGGTAATATTCATGGGCTGTAGCGCCATAGCGTTGTACGGCGAGCCGTGCATATTCCATTTCGTCAAAGCCCTCGGCGCCAAATCCGATGGAATAGGTATCCACGGGATTCGCCTGGAGCTCTGCCAGTATGCCTGTGATCGTTGAACTGTCTGTGCCGCCACTCAGGAACGTAGCAATAGAGCTGTCCTGTGATGAGGCCGCTACGGCTTGTCGCAGAAGGTCATGGAACTGCTGCTTTTGGGTCTGAAATGGCGCATGGTTATGGTCGTCGAAGTGCAACTGCCAGTAGAAGCCTTTCTCGAGTTGTCCGTTACGAAACTGGACATATTGTGCAGGAAGTAGCTTTTCTACGCCGTTAAAAATAGTCCCGGGACTTGGTACATCATGAAAATAGAGATAATTGAAAATGGCCTGTGGGTTGATACGCCGGGTGATTCGCGGGTGTCTGACAACGCTGCCAGTGGAGGTTGAAAATATGAATACCCCGTCCTGCAGCGCATAACTCAGACTGTGAATGCCAATGCGGTCAATGGCAACAAGTGCCATGTCACCATCCAGTACTGCCAGCGCAAAAGGTCCATGAAGCCTGGAAAGCAGGTCCTTTCCATAAGCCCGATAGCCCCTGATCAGTGCTACCCCTGCACCATGTTGTTTTGCGGTTTCAGAAAGTTCCCTGTCGTCCCATGCTGGTGATCCGGTTATGGCTACCCTGATACCATCCTGGTGATGATAGCTGGTTGCATAGAGTCCCTCACAGATACCAAGTGCACCGGTGTCATCGCAGTCGCTGACAGGTTCAGCAGTGGCAGGTTCTCGACTTTCTGCAAGCATGGCCTTGATGGCTTGCTGTGACATGTCCGACCCAAGGCCCGTGCCACTCCAACCGCAGAAACTCCCCATTGGAAATCCTTTTATATTTGGTATCGACGATATTAACTGTATATTATCAAGTATCGTTTTGGATGCTAGTAATGTATGAGCGAATTCTGGCTAAAAGTGGAAAAAACCCTGCACTACCATGGCAGGCAGGCAGCCATTGCGCTACGCGGAACCTGGTGGGACATTCATCCTGTCAAGGCAACACGACCGGTCTTTGTCATTGGGTGTTCAAGGGCGGGCACTACCCTGGTGTACAAGACGCTGTCCGAGTCACGTGAAATCGGCACCCTGCAGCGGGAAACTCACGACTTCTGGGCTGGATTACACCCGTTGCAGGAAAAAGACTGGGAAACCCATGCCCTTGCCGCGACTGATGCCAGTGAGCATGATCGTGATTATGTGACCCGCTATTTCTATGCCTGGACAGGAAAAACGCGTTTTGTAGACAAAAACAACCAGAATGGTCTGTGCGTGCCTTACCTGTATGCGTTGTTCCCCGATGCCTGTTTCATCTATGTGAAGCGCAGTCCGGGTGATAACCTCAATTCACTGATCGAGGGCTGGGGAAGGCCGGATGAGTTCGCCACGTGGTCTGGCGCTCTACCCGCCACGGTCGCAATCGATGGTGGACGCTATAACCGGTGGTGCTTCTTTCTTGCAGAGGGTTGGCGTGAGTTTATCGGCGCGAGTATTGAAGACGTTTGCGCCTTTCAGTATGACGCGATTAACAGGGCGATCCTGGATGCCAGAGACCTGGTTCCGGAGAAACAGTGGACTGAAGTCTTTTATGAAGATCTTGTGCGGGATCCGGTTGGCAGTTTTCAGAATATATTCCGGCATTGTGATCTGGCTTTCGACGCACGACTCAGGCGGCATACGGAAGAAGTCCTGAACATACCTTACAATGCGTTCTCGGAAATCCGTGTGGGCAAGTGGAAGGCAAGCCGTAACCATGAAAAAATAGAGCACATACTGCCCAGGGTGAAGGAAACAGCTGTGCTTATGGGGTATGCGAGCTGATTTCAGCCGATCCGGATAAATGAGAAGAGTAGAGGAAGTACAATGGTAAGAAGGCGGGCGCGTGTCCTGTAGAACTAGCGACACTTCAAGAAGGTCCGGGCGGGCATTTTGTATTATTACAGCCCTTTTTTTACTCCTGTCGTTGGCAACATTCATCTTTGGTTTGATGCACAGGAGCGAACAGCCCTGGATTCTGGGGCGTTACAGTTCCGGCTATGTAGTGTTACTGCTTGGTTTGTTCGTCGTAGTCGCATTTCTCTTATGGGTGTTCTGGAAGGCTGGACCCCGGCTCGAACGCTGGACTGCCAATCTGTATGCGTTGCTGATCTCTACAGTGATCGTGCTGGTGGCAGTCGAGTGGGCATTGCGAGTATTCAATCCTTTTGGCGCCGACTTTTTTCACAATTTACCTTATCACATGCAGGGAATGGTTGATGATCCCCGGTTAGGTTACAGGCACCCCGAGTTGGTGACCTACATGCTGGGAGCTAACCAGGTCAAAATCAACGCCCACGGTCTGCGAGATGAAGAAGTTCCATACACTGCATCCGGTGATGAGAAACGTATCCTGGTTCTTGGGGACTCTGTCACATTTGGCTGGGGGCTCTCGCAGGGAGAGACTTTTAGTGATCGCGTGGAGCCGCTTCTGCAACAACAGACGGGAACCCGGTGGCAAGTGATTAATGCCGGAGTAAACGGATACAACACGGAACAGGAAGCGACCTATCTTCGTATCGAAGGCATGCGTTATTCTCCTGACTTTGTTCTGCTGATATACGTCAGCAACGATGTGGATGCGGTATTAGATCCGAATGTGACGACCTGGCGTCGTTATCCTTCCTGGCCACCGTCCTTGCCCGAGGCCATAAACCGGCTGAAACAACTTTCGTACCTGTTACAGCTGACCCATCTTTTCATTCGAATGAACGAAATGGATCTGGCGCGGGCGGCGGCCACGATTGAAGGTGAGGCTGCGTCCGGTCGCGAAAATCGCAGCATGACAGGCCATCCGAACTGGTTGCAGTCGAAGGAGGCATTGCTTGATATCGCCCGGCAGAGCAGGGAAGCCGGTATACCGTTTCTTGTCGGGTTGTACAGTTCGCTCGATAGTGGTTTCGACCCTGCATTTGTAGCGGATCTGCAAGACGCGGGAATAGATGCGATACATTTGCAACCCGCCTGGAAAGGTATTCCGGAGAATGTGGCGCATGTGAGTCGCATTGATTCTCATCCCAGTGCCCTGGTTCATGAGAGCATAGCTGAATACCTGGTGAATATTTTTCGGCAAAGAGGCTGGCTGGACGGATCGTGAGCTGCCAGCTGAATCCGCGTTAATCGGATTTTAATTACATATGATGCTATTAATGATACTGCTGGGGTGGTTTGCGATTACCGGGGTATTGCTGGTTTTTTATGCGTGGCGCGGGATCGTTGCCGCGTGGCGGGAACCTGTGCTGAGCCGCCCGGTACTGATCATTGAAAGCGATGACTGGGGTGCCGGCCCGGTTGAGCAGGCCGCTGCTATAAGACAGATATCACGCTTACTCGAAAAATTTGCCGATCGCGACCGGCGTCGACCGGTTATGACGCTCGGGATGGTTCTGGCCGCAGCAGATGGAGAGAAGACACTGTCCAGTGGTGATTACCATCGCCAGGAGATTTCAACCCGTACCCACGGGCCGCTGCTGGAGGCAATAAAAAGCGGGGTTGAAGCCGGTGTGTTTTCCATCCAGCTCCACGGTATGGAGCATTACTGGCCACCGGCACTGTTGTTGGCGAGCAAAACTGACAAAGCTGTAATGGACTGGCTGGGTGGTGCGCCGCAACTTCCAGCTGAAGAATTGCCGTCACCGCTTCAAAGCCGATGGGTGGACGCCTCGATACTACCTTCCCGGCGTTTGAACGCCAATGCTGTTCAGCAGGCTGCACAGGAAGAAGTGAATACGTTTCAACAAATCTTTGGAACTGTCCCCCGGGTTGCGGTTCCTCCAACATTTATCTGGACTGAAGATGTGGAAAATGCCTGGGCAGGGGCGGGGGTGGCTGCAGTCGTTACGTCGGGGAGTCGTTTTGAGACCCGTGACGAGTCGGGCAGACCTGCGGGCCAGGGGCGGGCGATTTACAACGGACAGTTCGGTGAGAATAATATCGTTTACCTGGTGCGTGACGAGTATTTTGAACCTTCGCTGGGACACACTGCGATTCAGGCGCTCGGTGGATTGTCAGCAAAGACCCGTCTGGGGCGCCCGACCCTGTATGAGACGCATCGCTTTAATTTTCTCGGCAGCGAAGCAAAGAAAAACAAGACACTGGAAGAACTCGAACGCCTCTTGAGTATGGCGGTAAAGCAATATCCGGATCTGGCATTTCTCTCCAGCATTAAACTGGCAACCATTCTGAAAACCCGCGATCCGGCATGGCTGGACCTGTGGTCGCGGCGCAGGGTGCATGTCTGGATATCCAGACTTGGAGAGCTTCCACGCCTGCGCAAGCTGGGCTGGCTCACGGGCTGGATAGTGCCCGCAGGGCTGTTATGGCGGCTGACCAGATGAGGGCCGATCAGCCGCGCAAAGCGGATGCCCCGAGGTTCTCGGTGATTATTCCAGCCTATAATTCGGCTGCAACGCTGGCGAAGGCGGTGGAGTCGGTGATCGAACAGTCCTGGCCGGCTCACGAGATCATCATCATCGATGATGGCTCGACCGACAATATACTACAGACAGTCCGTGAATTTGGTGACAAAACCCGGGTTATTCACCAGTCCAATGCCGGGGTTTCAGTAGCGCGTAACCGGGGTGCAGATGCCGCAACCGGGGACTGGCTTGCCTTTCTGGATGCTGATGACTGGTATTATCCTGATCGACTCAGATGGCATGCCGAATGGATTGCAAGTGATACCGGTCTGGATTTTCTGACGGGTGATTACGAATACCGGCGCGAGGATGGTAGCCTGACAGGGACCTCGATGGCGATGCACCCCTCAGGCCGTGCAATGCTTGAGAAGGCCGATGGTGCTGCAAAGGTTGTGATGGAGACGAAAGAAATCGAGACCTATGTCGCTGACCATTTTGGAGATATCCATACCCTGAGTGTGCCGCGTAAAACATTCCGCGCACTGGGTGGTTTTCCGTCGGGATTCAAGGTCTGTGAAGACGTGCATTTCCTGTCACGCCTGTGTGCTGTGAGTCACAGGGTGGGCGTGATTTGCCGGCCGTTGGGCGTCTACCTTGTACATGGTTCCAGCGCAACCCGGTCCGACCCCTTGAAGGCCCAGGAATATAACGTGCAGGCGCTGCTTGATCTCAAGGGTCTTGCAAGTGACTTCCCTGAGTCAGTCAAACATGGCGTCATGACTCGATTGAGGACCGGCCGGTTAAATCTTGGCTATGCCCTTGTCAAGGCAGGAAGGCGGCGGGAGGCGCTAGCTGCGGTCCTGCCTTCACTTGTCGAAACACCGGGCTGGGCATCATTTCGTAATATTTTGAGTATCTTGAAGGGATAAAATGCCAGTGATGCCAGCATGGCAATGTCGATACCTGGAGCCTGTCGTGCAAGGAGTGGAAGCAGGATGTGGTTCGACATTTCTGGACAGCCGGGAGAAAGCAGCCATAGGCAGCAAAGTATGCGGAATATGTGCCGTTATTATACTGGATAAGGGAAAATGAGCAGATTCTGGATGGTCCGATAATTGAAGCAGAGATCTGGGTGGAGCGGAATTCCATTCTACGGAGAATCAAGTGGCAAGTCAGACAGTAAGATCGCGGGCGCCGTTGCGGCTCGGATTGGCCGGGGGGGGGACCGATGTGTCACCTTACAGCGAGTTGTATGGGGGCAATGTGCTCAATGCCGCTATCGACATGTATGCCTACTGTACCATCAGTACCAGTAACGATGATGTGGTGGAATTCCACGCGGCAGATCTAGGTGAAAGCTGGAAATCCACAGCTGAAAGTGAGCTGGCGCTTGAAGAACCGCTCATGCTGCACAAGGCGATCTACAATCGCATCGTCAGGGATTTCAATGATGGCAAGCCGCTTGCTGTCAAGGTTACAACCAGCGCCGATGCGCCTCCCGGGAGCGGTCTTGGAACTTCATCAACAATGGTGGTGGCGATTCTTCGCGCCTACCAGGAACTGCTGAAGTTGCCACTGGGTGAATATGACCTGGCGCAGCTGGCTTATGATATCGAACGCAAGGACTGCGGACTGGCGGGAGGCAAGCAGGACCAGTATGCGGCGACCTTCGGTGGTTTCAATTTCATGGAGTTTTTCGCCGATGATCGGGTGATTGTCAACCCGCTGCGTATACGTGTAGAAATCATTAACGAGATAGAGTGCAGTATGCTGCTTTATTTTACGGGCCGCTCGCGGGAATCTGCCAATATCATCAAGGAACAGATAGATTCGGCCGGGTCGGGTGACGATAAATCACTGCAGGCCATGCACCGAGTCAGGCAGACCGCCGTGGAGATGAAGGAGGCGCTGCTCAAGGCCGAGATAAAGACCATGGCAGGAATCCTGGATGAGTCCTGGCAGGCAAAACGCGATATGGCACAGTCAATTTCAAATCCTCTCATTGAAAGGATATATGACCGTGCGCTGGGTGCCGGTGCCCTGTCAGCAAAGATATCCGGTGCGGGTGGGGGCGGATTCATGATGTTGTTTGTCGAGCCAACAACGAAGCTTGATGTAATAGCGGCATTATCCGCATTGGAAGGTTCGTTTTATCGGTTTCATTTCACCAAGGAAGGCGCACAGGGCTGGTCAGTATGAAAGATGATGCAATCCTTAGGGAAATCAATGATTCAATCAGTGTCAAGCGGAAGATTCTCGAGGATGCGGCGCTTGTTAATTCAATACGTCAGGTTGCGGATGAGTGTATCGCGGCTTACAGACAGGGTAACCGTGTCCTGCTGGCAGGCAATGGTGGCAGTGCCGCTGATGCGCAGCATATCGCCGCGGAGTTCGTGAGCAGGTATGCGTTCGACCGGCCCGGCCTGGCTTCAATCGCATTCACCACGGATACCTCGATGCTGACTGCAATCGGGAATGATTTTGGCTACGACCAGATCTTCCGCCGTCAGCTCGAGGCCAATGGCAGGCAGGGGGATGTTTTTATCGGCATCAGCACCTCCGGTAATTCGCCTAATGTCCTCACTGCGCTGCAGTGTGCCCGGGAGCTTGGCATTGTTGCAGTAGGCCTGACAGGTCAGGGTGGAGTAAAAATGCAGGCATTCTGTGACTATTGTATTCAGGTGCCCTCGATGAGTACGCCGCGTATCCAGGAATCACATATTATGCTGGGCCACATCATCTGTGGCATCGTTGAAGGCACATTATTTGACGAGCAGGAGAACCGGTGAAGGCCATTGTCCTCGCCGGCGGGTTGGGGACACGCCTCGCCCGTGTCACCGACGGAATCCCCAAGCCCATGGCGCCGGTCGGATCTCGCCCGTTTCTCGAGTACCTGCTGGATTACCTGGTTGAGCAGGGCTCCGAGGGGGCTGTTCTGGCGGTTTCATACAAGTGGGAAGTGATTCGAGAGCACTTTGGTTCTGTATACCGGGGCATACCACTGGACTACTCTGTTGAAGCTGAGCCGCTGGGTACCGGAGGTGCAATCCGGCAGGCACTGGAGTCCCTCCCGGATGATGAAGTAGTCGTACTGAACGGGGATACGCTGTTTCGTGTTGACCTTGAGGGTCTGGAAAAGACACACCGGAGTGGCGGTGCACGACTCTCAATTGCGGTTAAGCAGGTAGCCGATTGTGGCCGGTTCGGACGTGTCGAGGTGTCATCTGACGGCGTGATTGCCAGG
>DAOVVG010000159.1 GCA_030632175.1 Gammaproteobacteria bacterium | reverse complement strand
GAGCTTGTCTTCCGGAGATTCCAGTACATTCCAGCGTGTTTCGCCGTTAAATACTTCCGCGTAGGTGCTGCGGTATTCATCTTCATTAACGCTGGCAGCAATAACGGCCTGAATCTCCTTTTGGTCCGGCCATATATCTTTCAGATAAACCGGATTGCCGTTCGGCTCGGTGCCCAGTGGTTCTGTCTGCAGATCAATATCCATACGCCCGGCCAGCGCATAGGCAACCACCAGTGGTGGTGAAGCCAGGTAGTTCATGCGCACCTCTGCATGCACGCGCCCTTCGAAGTTACGATTGCCCGACAGTACCGAGCAGACACTCAGATCGCCTTCATGAATCGCCTGGGATACCGCTTCCGGAAGCGGACCGGAATTACCGATGCAGGTGGTACAACCATAACCGACAGTATGAAAACCGAGCGTCTGCAATGCCTCGGTGAGACCGGCCTTTTCCAGGTAGGCCGTCACGACACGCGAACCGGGTGCCAGTGAGGTCTTGACCCAGGGTTTGACATCCAGCCCCAGTGAAACCGCTTTTCGGGCAATCAGTCCGGCGCCTACCATGACCGACGGATTGGAGGTGTTGGTGCAGGATGTAATGGCAGCAATAACCACCGCACCGTCACTCAATTCAACCGACTGATCCTTTACAACGGTTTTGACGGAGTGGCTGGTGATATTGCCTTCTCGCTTGAGGGTATCCAGTGCTTCCAGGAAGCGTGGCTTGATATCCGTCAGCGCCACACGGTCCTGTGGCCGTTTAGGCCCTGCCAGGCTGGGAACGATGCTCGAAAGATCAAGCTCAGTGGTACTGGTGTAGGTTGCTTCCTTTGTTTCCGCATCACGAAACATCAACTGTTCACGTGCATAGGCCTCGGTCAGGGCAATTCGGGCATCGCTGCGGCCGGTGAGCTTGAGGTAGGAAAGTGTTTCCTCATCGACCGGGAAAAAGCCACAGGTTGCACCGTATTCAGGCGCCATATTGGCAATTGTTGCCCGGTCTGCCAGTGACAGGTGGTTTAATCCTTCCCCATAAAACTCAACGAATTTCCCGACAACGCCTTTTTGGCGCAGGACTTCCACGACGGTCAACACCAGGTCGGTTGCAGTTGCGCCTTCAGGCAGCTTGCCATGGAGTTTAAAACCGACCACTTGCGGGATCAGCATGGAAATCGGCTGGCCCAGCATGGCTGCTTCTGCCTCAATGCCGCCGACCCCCCATCCCAGCACACCGAGTCCATTGATCATGGTTGTATGTGAATCAGTACCGACCAGCGTGTCGGGATAAGCCTGTACGACACTGCCCTTGTCAGCTTCAAAAACCACCCGCGCAAGGTGTTCTAGATTTACCTGGTGCACAATACCCGTGTCAGGCGGGACGACCTGGAAATTCGAAAAAGCTTTCTGGCCCCACTTCAGAAAGCTGTAGCGCTCCTGGTTACGCTGATACTCAAGCTCACTGTTAAGATCCATGGCGTCGGTTGAACCAAAACTGTCAACCTGCACCGAGTGATCAATAACCAGCTCGGCTGATTGCAATGGATTGATTCTGTCCGGGTCACCGCCCAGCGCTTTCATCGCATCACGCATGGCTGCCAGGTCAACGACTGCCGGAACACCGGTAAAGTCCTGCATCAGTACACGGGCAGGGCGAAAAGCAATCTCACAATCGGGTTCCGCCTGAGGGTCCCAGTTAATCAACGCTTCGATATCACTTTTGGTGACTGTTTTGCCATCTTCATGGCGCAGCAGGTTTTCCAGTAAAATCTTCAGCGTACCGGGCAGGTGGGATATGTCGTAAGTCTCGCTTAACTTGCGCAGACTGAAAATTTCATATGAATTATTCCCGACATTGAGTGTTTCACGGGTTTCAAAGCTGTTATTCATCGATTCTCCTGCTTCCCGAAGGTGTCCCTGGCGTCGCGGCAATCATTGCACGCGCAGCCGGTAAAAGCGCTTGATTATACACGGAATTAGAGCTCGGGTAGGGTCACTAAACTGCCCGAATTCCCTCTTGAAGCATGCGGGAGCAGTGCTCAACCATGGCTTTTCGCTGGAATATCAGTTTTATCCGGCTGCCACCACATTGAGACCACAGGACGGTTGCTCGCAAACCTGCCAGCAGCAGCGCACGAATCATATTCTGGCTACTGGTATTGCCGAGCACGTTTTCATCACCTTTTACCATGATGCGCGGGGATAACGTACTGACTGTTTCCTTATATACGGCAGCCAGCCCGGCGATGACCTCGACGTCATCCGCAGCGACAGTTTCAGAATCTGTCCGCAGGCGCTGGATGCCGTCGGCAAGAGTCTTCATCAGGTCGGCCCGGCGACTCAGCTTGCGTTGCAGATGCATCAGGGTAATAACATAACCGGTTAATTCCAGGTCACGTCTGGCCGGACTATTGGCCAACTGACCCTTCAGCGTCTCAAGACCGACATGCAGCGCATCCGTATGGCCGTAAATATCCGACACCGTTTCAGGGTCCGTGATAAAGAGACTGTGAATACAGGCTTCGGTGGCCGCTGCATCACGTTTTTCCGCCCGACTCGTTTGCTGCACCAGTCTCGCTGCCTGGAAGATTCCGGCCAGCGCGATGCACCGGTTGTGTATAGCTGTATCGCCTGATCCTCTCATCTGTCCGTTACTGCTTCCTCGATTATGGCGCCACCCAGACATTCATCGCCCTGATAAAAAACGATCGACTGCCCCGGTGTGACTGCGCGTTGCGGCGTTTCAAAGTTGACTGTACATGTAAGACCAGGGTGGGTCACCAGCGTGCATGCCTGCACAGGCTGCTGATGACGAATACGTGCGGTACATTCAAGGGGTGAGACAACTTCTGCACCGGAAATCCAGTACAGCTGACTGGCACGCAGACCGGTACTGAACAGTGCCGGGTGATTTACGCCCTGGGCAACATTCAGTACATTGTTTTCCATATCCTTGCTGACGACATACCAGGGTTCTCCGGAACTGTCACTGCGTCCGCCTATACCAAGTCCCTGACGTTGTCCGATGGTGTAAAACATCAGACCCTCATGCCGCCCAATTACCTGGTTGTCCAAAGTACATATGTCACCCGGTTTCTTTTTCAGATAGCGAGCCAGAAACTCACTGAATCGACGCTCGCCAATGAAACAAATACCGGTACTGTCTTTTTTGGCATAATTGCTGAAGCCTTCAGCCTCCGCCAGTTTGCGTACCTCGGTCTTGGCAAGCTCACCCAGGGGGAAAAGACTCTTTTGTAACTGTTCAAGGCTGAGCGTATGCAGAAAATACGTCTGGTCCTTACGGCTATCCAGTCCCTTCAACAGTCGTACCGATGGCACTCGCTCAATACGTGCATAGTGCCCGGTAGCAATAAAATCAGCGCCCAGGTCAACTGCATAGTCCAGAAAAGCCCTGAATTTGATTTCGCGGTTGCAGATGATGTCCGGACTCGGGGTTCGTCCCGCCTCGCATTCGCTCAAAAAATGTGCAAAAACACGACTCCAGTATTCCGCCGAGAAGCTGACCGTGCGTAATTCAATTTCAAGTTTTTCAGCAATAGCGCGTGCATCGGCAAGGTCTTCTTCTGCAGGGCAATAATCCTGCTCATCATCTTCATCCCAGTTCTTCATAAAGACGGCCGAGACAGTATGTCCCTGCTGCTTTAGCAACAGGGCGGCAACGGCAGAATCTACCCCGCCCGAGAGACCAACGATCACGTTACTCATTTGTGACCTCAACAGGATCCCGGCCGGATTTCCATTCCTGTATATCAATGATGGCGGGGGGATTTCCATTATCAAAGAACCACGAGTCCACGGCAAAGCGCTGGCCAGAACTGTTTTCACGAATAACAGCCGTGGTATGAGGTGCGCCGACAAAGAATCCAAAGCGGGTTGAGCGATCCATCACTGAATGGTGCTGCAGCAAGCCATCTTCTGCCAGCATATTCATGTAAGTCGTGGTGTTTGTAGATTCGTCAATGCAGTCCATTTGTCCTGACAGGCCAAAGCCCGCCAGGTTTCCACCCTTGTCCAGATGAGTGCCGGTACGCCGGCCAACAACCGCTTCCATATTACTGACTGTTGCTGCAATTGCGGTGCGTTCATCGCTGGCAGCTGGCAACGGCACTTTGAGTGGAGAGGTAATTTCATCCCACTCAGGACGGCTTAGTGACAACGTAACAACCTGCTGACAGGTGTGTTCATGGCAGACAGAAAATTTATGGTATGTCGGGGCAATGATGATGTCATCACGCACAAAAACATCGGCCGACACCACCGATGACATCAACAGCTGCAGAAGACAGATGCCGTACCTGTTAATCAAGGCTTGTCAGCAGTGAAAGCGGATAAGCCGATCCGGCGAGATAGTCCTCGATTGAACGCAGCACCATTGGACTACGCAACATGTCTGGCTGATGCCTGATCTCTTCAGGCGTCAACCAGAGAGTACGTTCAATACAACTGTCGAGTTCACAGGCCGGGTCGTGGAACACACCTTTTCCCGCAAAACTGACACGGATGAACGTCTTGTCTTTTTCAGGATTGCGCCAGCGGTAGATACCGGTTACAGACTCCGGCTCAAAGTGCCACGCAGTTTCTTCCCGGGTCTCACGGATCACCGCATCAATTAATGTTTCATTGTCCTCAAGATGGCCAGCGGGCTGGTTATAAACAGACTTGCCGGATATACGTTCCTGGACCATCAGGAAACGCCCCTCGCACTCGATCAGGGCCGCAACGGTCATGTGAGGCTTCCATATCATATTCAATATATTCAGCAGCTTAATGGGACGCTTTGGAAGCGGCCTTGTTTCTAACAACAGTCATCTGAAACCTGATTCAGGATAACCTGATGTTAATCAATTGGCGCTCGCACAAGCTGCACGATTCACATATACTTCGCAGTTCGTTAGGGGGTCAGGGTTACATAGCCTAGCTCAGGCGATACCTCTTTGCATCCTGCTGGCGACATACAAATACCAATTTTTCATGCGTTCTGGAGGAACATTATAATGATTGGCTTGCTAAGAAAAACACTATTCGCGGGATTTATCTTCGCTTTGTCAGCAGCTACTGCCTTTGCTGATGAAATTCTCATGCCATTTGTCCTCGCCGGCACCTCAGACGGTGACGTCAAGTCTGTTGCTGCCGAAGTCAAATCAAAACTGACAGCCGGCGGTTTTGAAGTTGTTGGTGAATATTCACCCTACAAGGATGCCGACATCATTATTGTCACTAATGACGCCCTTAAACAGGCTGCCGCAAAATCCGAATTCGGTGCTTACGGTGCTGCCCAGCGTGTTTCCATCACCAGAAATGGTGATCAAACAGAAATCGTCTACACCAACCCGATCTACATGGCTGCTGCCTACCGCATGGCCAGTGACCTGGCCAGTACCCGTGCTGCACTTGAAGCAGCTCTTGGTGCAAAGAAGGATTTCGGATCCGAGAAAAACCTGACCGCCGAGGACCTGGGTGAATACCACTACACGGTCATGATGGAGTATTTCGATGACCCAAGCGAACTGGCTGAATATGACAGCCAGGCCGAGGCACTCAAGGCTGTCAACGACTCACTGGCAAAAGGTCTGGGTGGTACCGCCAAGGTCTACCAGATTGACATCCCGGGCAAGGACGAATCAATCATTGGTGTTGCACTCAAGGGCACAGATGCTGATGACTGCAGTGGTGACGAGTACATCATGGGCAGAATTGACAAGGCTTCACCGCGTTCAACCGCTCACCTGCCTTACGAAATCGTCGTCTCTGACGGTACAGCCTACGCACTGTTCGCCCGTTTCCGCATCGCGATTAACTGGCCACATCTGCCTATGATGGCCAGTGAGACTGGCGCTACTTTCATGAGCATCATGTGTGCACCGGGTGCGATTGAAGAAGCCCTGATCCAGG
>DAOVVG010000147.1 GCA_030632175.1 Gammaproteobacteria bacterium | reverse complement strand
TCAGCAAGGCAGCGCTGAAAAAAACCATTAACCAGGTAGTGAGTCTGCTGGATTAGTACCGGGCAGAACGAAACAGGACCGAAACAGCACGATGGCGATAAGAGAAGTATTGCGTATGGGTGATCCGCGCCTGCTGGAAGTTGCTGTGCCGGTTTCCGACTTTGATACGCCGGAATTGCATGCACTGATACAGGACCTGATGGATACCATGTGTGCCGAGGATGGTGTGGGTCTGGCTGCCCCGCAAATAGGCGTGGGTTTGCGTGTCGTGGTATTCGGCTTCGATGAAAATATCCGTTATCCGGATGCCGAGGCTGTACCACAAACAGTGCTGGTCAATCCGGTGATCGAAGTGCTTGCCGGGGATCGCGAGGATGACTGGGAGGGCTGCCTCAGCGTACCCGGGCTGCGTGGTGTGGTGTCGCGTTTTACCCGTATACGTTATACAGGCTATGACCATCTGGGCAGCCCGTTAGAGCGGCAGGCACAGCATTTTCATGCACGGGTCGTGCAGCATGAATGCGACCATCTTGATGGCATTCTGTATCCACAGCGGATGACTGATATGCGCCGCTTTGGTTTCACTGAAGTACTGCAGGCTGACTGGCAGATAAAATAAGTTTCGGTTCTTCAGGCTGCCATAAACCGCTGCCGCATTTGATCTGGGTCAAGAATCATTGAATTAGTGTGCTGCCCCCGGTTCAGATGCATGCCAGTCTGAAAAACATAATTTATAATTAGCTGTGTAGTACGAGTTTATATGTAAGTTGTTGGAACCAATATTTTGGAGGTGGTTGTCATGAAGAAGTTTTCGAGATTACTTGCCACACTTGCCATTGCAGGCGCAGCGACATTTGGCGCAGGATCAGCCAGCGCATTTTTTGGCATGGGTGACTGGTTTGATGGTCCTTGGGACGATGGACCCTATTACGGTTATCCCGGCTATGGCTACGGTGGTTACCCGGGTTACGGCTACGGTGGTTATCCCGGCTATGGTTACGGCGGTTACCCGGGCTACGGCTATGGCGGTTACCCGGGATACGGTTATGGTGGTTATCCTGGCTATGGTTACGGCGGTTACCCGGGTTATGGTTATGGTGGATATCCCGGTTACGGCTATGCGCAGCCCTATGCAGCACCGGTTGCACCCGCACCCGCTGCTCCGGCCAGTACTGACTAGCAGCCGCCAGTTGCGCAGAAAACGGCAGCTTTGGCTGCCGTTTTTTTTGAGTGTCTGAGGTTGCGCACCGGCAAGCTGCAGCCCTATCATCTGTTACCACAATTTTTAATGATGATGACCGGACAGCCGTGCTGAAAATATCCCAAAACGTCTCGATACCCGATGACGAGATTGAATTCTCGGCAATTAGGGCGCAGGGATCCGGCGGGCAAAACGTTAATAAAGTGTCATCAGCCATTCATATGCGTTTTGATATCAATGCATCCTCTCTGCCGGACTTCTACAAGCAACGGCTGCTGGCCCTGAGGGACCGTCGTATCAGCAATGAAGGTGTGATTATTATCAAGGCGCAGAAATTTCGCACCCGTGAAAAAAATCTGGATGATGCTTTGTTGCGATTACAGGAATTGATAAAGGGGGCTGCGGTTGTACGAAAATCGAGGAAGCCTACCAGGCCGACAAAAGCCTCACGGAAAAGGCGCCTGGACAGCAAGATCCGGCGGGGCAAGACCAAGGAGCTCAGAGGCAAGGTCCCGGAATAAGCCTGTTACGAGACCTGTAATAGTGAAAACAGTTTTGATTACAGTGTCTGTTTTGATTGTCGCCTGCATGGTTCTGCTGCTGGTGCTTGGCGTGATATCAAGATCTGCAAAGGCTCCCGGGCTGCATGGGGGCAAGCTGTTGAAATGCCCCGACACGCCCAATTGCGTATCCAGCGAGCAAGTAAACGACGCCAGTCATTACATTGATCCTATTATCATCCCTGCAGCGGTAACATCTGATCCCCTGCCCGCTATAAAAGGCGTTATTGTGGATATGGGAGGCAGTATTCAGGCGCATGACGGTGATTATGTCGCCGCTGTTTTTTCCTCGGCCATCTTTGGTTTTGCAGATGACCTGGAAGTCAGGGTGGATGCAGCTGAAAATGTAATTCACATCCGCTCAGCGTCCAGGGTTGGTCATAGTGATGCGGGCGTTAACAGGAAGCGGATTGAATTGTTTAAAAAGCGATATACAGAGGAGGCCTTCGGGAACCTGAATGATGACACTTGAAATTGCTCGTGATGTTCTGGGGTGGTGTGCAGTCATTAACGCGGGATTGCTGCTATGGTGGTTTTTGTTTTTCACGCTGGGACACAACTGGGTGTACCGGTTACATGGCAAATGGTTCAATTTATCCAGGGAAAAATTTGATGCCATTCATTATGCGGGCATGGGATTTTTCAAGATGTGTATTTTCGTATTTAACATCGTTCCGTATCTGGCGTTGCGTATTGTCATGTAAGCCGGACAGGCATGTTTGTGAACAGGGTATGACATGAAGATATGGATAGATGCAGATGCCTGCCCCGTGGTCATCAGGGATATCCTGTTCAGGGCGGCGCAGCGGACCGGGATACAGTTGACGCTGGTCGCCAACCAGTTTTTGCGCGTACCACCAGCATCGAATATCAGGATGATTCAGGTAGCTCACGGGTTTGATGTTGCAGACAATGAAATCGTCAAAAGGGCTGGTGAGGGTGATCTGGTGATTACCAGTGATATCCCACTGGCGGCAGAGGTGATTGAAAAGGGGGCGTATGCACTGAGCCCCCGCGGGGAACTGTATTCTGTTGACAATATTCGCGCGCGGCTGAATATGCGTGATTTTATGGATACCCTGCGTTCCAGTGGCATAGATACCGGCGGCCCGCCAGCGCTTAACCAGGGAGACCGACAGGCGTTTGCGAACCACCTGGATACCTTCCTGACCCGGCATGCACATGGCCGGTGACGGTGATTGCAGCCCCGTATCAAGCGGTTACCGGTTATACATTCATGAGAGGGGAACAGGCGGGTGGTGACATGGCCGGCAGTGATCAGTATTTCAGGTGATGCCGAGTTGATCTATGTGGCTGATCAGCGTGACTGGGAAGATGCAGCAGAACTGCATCTGCTTGCATATGATGAGGCCGATTATCTGCTGGATGCCTGCGGCAGCGCCTACCGTCTTACAACAAAAGCAGATAACCGGGTAATGCCCGAGCCAACGGGTGAGACGCGGACATTGCCGGAAGTACTGGGTCTCGTCAAAGCGCATGCGGCGCAGTCAGGTTCCTGCTGCGTTTCCAAATTGTATGCACCCACGATTCAGGCGGCGATTGAGATGGTGCGGTCGCTTGATCATCATTAGGTAAAGGGAGGGCATGAATTATGTTCAAAGTGCTGCCTGGTGATACTCGGCATGGCCGTCTTAAGCGTTTGCCTTACCCTGGTTACTCACTGCTGGTAATGGCGCTGATACTGGGCTTCGGAATCGCAATTGCCGTATAGCCACAAGACTAGTGGCGACTACGGGGAGTCAGAGGATGGCCATGGATTCTATTACGACAGACGCATAGGAAAATGGCGTGATCCCGATGGTGAGGTTTGCCATACATGCAGGCCGGACAACGGATCCCCTGCGCCGTCCGACTACCGCAAGTGGGACAGTGTCGATTATAACTAACTGATATATATTAAAAATATCATAGTCTGGATTGACGCAGGGTGCTCCGGTCTGTAGATCGGCTCTCGCCTTCGTTAGCCGGGGCGGTTACCTGGGTGTCTGCAGCGATGCGGTATCAACGCCCCGCATGACTTCGCGTTCCAGGTGCCGCTGCTCTTGCCAGTCATGATGGTGTTTTTCTTCCAGCAGGCGCTGTTGTTCCATCGCCATGCGCGTTTCTCTATGAACGAATTCCAGCTCTGTCTCGCACTGTCTGAAACCATCTGACCAGCCCTGCGAGTAGAGGGTGTCGCTGGCAAAGCGCACGGGATCTTTCTGAAACTGGTCGAACAGGCTGCCGCCTGCTTTTTTGCCGCTGTGACAGCCATCATCAAAACCGTCCGCATAGGAAAGTGGTGCGCCCTTGCTGACCAGGGATTCCTTCTGGGATACACAACCGCCCAAAACGGTCAGGCCGGCTATCAGTAACACACAACAAAAAACACGTTCAAGCATGCAAGTTTCCCCTGCGCTGCGTCGACGGTTGCAGGGTAACACGTTTATTGGCAGATTTGTCAGTGGTGACTGGCGTCGAGTTTTGCGTGTACTTCCGGTTCGGTGAGCGTATCGATTTTGACAATCTTGCGTGTTGAGGTTTTGCCTGAAAGGAGGGTGACGGCACGTTTATGCAGACCCAGCGTTGCGGCCAGAATTTTTATGACTGCAGCATTTGCCTTGCCGCTTTCGGCCGGTGCGCGCACCCGGATTTTCAGGCTGTCACCAAGCCAGCCGGCGATCTCGTCTCTGCAGGAACCGGGTACAACCTTGAGGGAGAGTTTCATAATGATTGCATGTCAGGCGTTCATCGCTGCATGGACAGCGGCGTTATTACGGTCTGCCGGGTACCCTATGCCTGTAGCCAGGATATGGCCTCATCCATGTTTTCGAAGTACCTGACCTCACCCGAGATGAACCAGCTACCAACCCTGGCGGTGATCTGCTGCCAGTTTTTGTTGCCATAGATGGCGATCTTGTCGAACACATTGCCGTGTTTTAGCCCCAGTCTGAAATCATCCCAGGCAGCCCTGGGTTCCCATCCTTCCAGTTCGGTGCCGTCTATCAGCACCTTGACCCGGGGTTCCTTCACGCCTTCCAGTGCGGCATCAATCATCGGGGTGATGGTCTGGTAATCCTCGTGGGTGAGTTTTCCCACTGCCTTTAGTGAGAGAAAGATATCGGCGTCCGCAGTTTCGATACCGATTGAGAGTTCATGTCGAAAACTGGTCATCACATTTCTCCTGTTATTACCTGAAAATATATCTGTCCTATATGCGAGTATTGCGTAGCCTCAGTGAATTGCTGATGACCGATACCGAGCTGAAGCTCATTGCAACTGCAGCCATCATCGGTGACAGTAATAGCCCGAACACCGGGTACAGCACACCGGCGGCAACCGGTACGCCCAGTGAATTATAGATAAAGGCAAAGAATAAATTCTGGCGGATATTACGCATCACGGCACGGCTCAGGCGCCGTGCCCGCACGATGCCGCGTAAATCTCCCTTCACCAGTGTTACACCCGCGCTTTCCATGGCGACATCTGTACCGGTGCCCATGGCAATTCCGACGTGTGCCTGTGCCAGCGCCGGCGCATCGTTGATACCGTCACCGGCCATGGCCACAATGTGGCCCTCGGCCTGCAGTTGCCTGACGATCTCTGCCTTCTGATCCGGCAGCACTTCGGCTTCCACCTGGTCAATTTTCAGCCTGCCGGCAATGGCATGTGCGGTTGTACGGTTGTCACCGGTCAGCATCACCACCTGTACACCCTCTGCATGCAGGTCACGGATAGCCTCCGGCGTGGAATCCTTAAGGGGGTCTGCCACGCTGACCATGCCTGCTGCCCGACCGTCGATAACGACAAACATAACAGTCTGCCCAGCTTTACGTCCGGCCTCCGCCTGTTGTGGCAGGTCTCCTGCATCAATGTCGAGCTGTTCAAGCAGTTTGCCAGTACCCAACGCTACCGTGTGACCGTCCACTTTTCCGGTAACACCCTTGCCGGTGATGGACGC
Source organism: Gammaproteobacteria bacterium (assembly GCA_030632175.1). Classification (GTDB taxonomy): domain Bacteria; phylum Pseudomonadota; class Gammaproteobacteria; order UBA9214; family UBA9214; genus UBA9214. The sequence continues at coordinate 667 of DAOVVG010000147.1, read as the reverse complement.
GAACGCGTCTGTCTGGCTCAGGGACAGGCCGCGGTGTTCTGCGCCTGTGACAATCGCTTCGGCCAGTGGATGTTCGCTGGCGCGTTCCAGACTGGCTGCCAGCTGCAGCAGCTGGTCCTCGGTAAAGCCATTGGTGACCTGTACTGCGACCAGCTCGGGTTTGCCCTCGGTCAGGGTGCCGGTCTTGTCGACCACCAGGGTAGTAACCTTCTCCATGATTTCCAGCGCTTCCGCATTTTTGACAAGCACCCCCAGGGTTGCGCCCCTGCCGGTCCCGACCATGATTGACATGGGTGTGGCCAGCCCCAGCGCGCAGGGGCAGGCAATGATCAAAACAGCCACGGCATTGACGACGGCATGCGCCAGCCGTGGCTCCGGACCCCATGTACTCCATACAATAAATGCGGTAACCGCGACGCCAACAACAGCGGGCACGAAATAACCGGCCACCACATCAGCCAGTTTCTGTATGGGTGCGCGGGATCTCTGTGCTTCGCTGACCATGCGTACAATCTGTGACAGCAGGGTATCGGACCCGACTTTTTCTGCACGCATTAACAGGCTGCCGGTGCCGTTCACCGTTGCACCAATCAGTTTCTCACCGCTTGTTTTCTCTACCGGGACGGGTTCACCGGTCACCATCGATTCATCCACTGCGCTGTTGCCG
>DAOVVG010000238.1 GCA_030632175.1 Gammaproteobacteria bacterium | reverse complement strand
TGCGGCGCGACGCGCCAAACGCATGGACCGCAAGCACAAACGCTTCAGTCGTTCGGCCGGGATCAACCTGGTTTCGTTAATGGATATCTTTACCATCCTGGTATTTTTCCTGCTGGTAAATTCATCAGACGGTGAGGTCCTGCCAACTCACAGGTCTGTCGAACTGCCGGAGTCCATATCGGAAGAAAAGCCACGTCCGACAGTTACTATCATGGTGAATGAAGAAAATATTCTGTTGCACGGGAAGGTCATCGCATCAGTTGCAACCGTCCTGACAGAGACCGGTGACTATTCAGAGTCATTAAGCCTTGCACTGGAAAAACAGAACAGCAAGCTCCGCAACAGCGCTAACAGCAAAGGAATGCCTGCACCGGAAGCCACCATCATGGGTGACAAGGAGATTCCGTACCGCCTGCTAAAGAAGGTAATGGCAAGCTGCACCCAGGCCGGCTTTGAAAGAATCTCATTGGCTGTATTGCAGAAATCGCCGGAAGAAGGCTGATCATGTCTGCTCATAGCAACACAGCGCACCTGTATATGCCCTGGTCATATGCCATCCAGGATGAAATGCGTTTCAGGCACATTGTCAGCACCAGCCTTGCGGTGTTCCTGGCATTGAGTATTCTCCTGCCGATTCTGCCTTTGACGGTTCTGAAAGACGAGGTTATTGACGAACCCCCGCATCTCGTGAAACTTATTTTTGAGAAGAAACCGGTACCGCCACCGCCAAAGCCGAAACCACTGGTCAGCAAGCCAAAACCCCAACCAAAGAAGACCGTGAAAAAAAAGCCGGTCAGGAAACCGGTACAGATCGATAAAGCGGTCGCTGCCCGAAAGAAGGCCGAAAGGTCCGGTCTACTGGCACTCTCGGACAGCCTGTCCGACCTGCGCCAGAATACAATTGCTACCAGCCTGAAACAGACCTCTGCCTTGTCTCACTCCGGTGGCAAAGCGATGAAGACCGAACACGCGGTCCTGACCTCTAAAACCACCAGTGCCAGTAATGGAATCAACACTGCAAGGCTGAGTAAAAATACCGGCGGTGGGCGACTCGCATCCCGGGCCACCACACAGGTTCACAGTCCGATCGGGAATGCTGCCGGGGCCGGAAAAAGTGGCAGGGGTGAGAGGATAGCAGGGCGCAGTGATGAAGAAATCCAGATGATTTTCGATCGTAACAAGGGCACCATCTACAGCGTCTACAACCGGGCCCTGCGCAAGGACCCGAGCCTGCAGGGTAAAATTATCCTGCAGTTGACCATTGCACCGTCTGGCAAGGTTTTGTCCTGTGTAGTTATTGCCAGCGAACTGCATGACCCGGAACTGGGTGAGAAAATAACCAGGCGGGTCAGGCTGTTTAACTTTGGCGCCAAGGAAGTCAGTGAAGTCACCGTTACTTACCCCATAGATTTTTTACCTGCCTGAACGATTTAGTACCTCACCAGAAACATATAAAACCGAACACCTGGACGTCATGAGTCCGGCTCTTCCGTAGTCCTGACGCTTCTGTCGTCACTATTTTCCCATCAAGTGTGAAGTTTCCTGCACGAGCCATCTTTTCTGTACGGAGTGGGTATCTGGCTATCTATAAGCCTGCGGGTATAATCATTGCTAATAACCTTAATGAAAGTGCAAGGGGCATGAGATTGCCGCGCTATCAATCAAGAAGCTGACTTTCTGCAGAGGAGTAAGAGGAGGAGGGCGCCTGTTATATTCCAACCCACGATTATTTATTATTTACAGCCCTGATCATGAGACCCATTGAAAAAGTCAGCCAGGATACCGTATGGGAACACTGGCGACAGATCGAAGAGCACGACTCGTGTGATATTCGCAGTGATATTCGGAAAGAATTGCCAACGGATCTTCAGTGGTATCGTTGCGAGATCCAACCCGGAGATCCAGGACACTTATATGTGATCTCTTCGCGTGACTGGTTCACCATCACCAATGGCACATTCAGGGTCATTGATGCTGTCCGCAACCTTGAGAACATCAGTGGCAACAATAAACCAGGAAAAATAATAAATGATATCCGTGAAAAGATTCGATTTCTTGAATCCGGGGGTGAACTGGATCGCGGCCTGATCACTATCACCGATAGCCCATCGCTGTCCGGTCCATTCTCTATTATTGAAGGGAACCGGAGATCCGTCGCTTTCGCATACCGCCGTATGCTGTCAGGCAGCATCATTTTCGTGGGCACTTCTCCCGGAGTCGTGGAATGTACGTGGGCAAAGGGTCCGTATAGAACATTTCTTGAGAATCGCTGAAATTAATATATGCAAGAAGAGGGCGTAATCAAATTTGATCTGCAGTTCAGGTTTGCAGAACCTGCTCCCATGAACAGCCTGCAGGAACTCAATACGTGGCGAAACATCCTCTGGAAGAACGGGCTCATAGGACAGGATCCCTGCCGTTATGGAGGTTATGGCTTCGGAAATGTCAGCCAGCGAATCGGGCCTTTCGATGCCGGGTGCGGAAAGCGCGTATTTGTGATCAGCGGAACACAGACGGGCGAGCTGGAGGAACTTGATAATAGCCACTATGCGATCGTCAGTGCCTACGATACCGGGCGCAACCATGTAATAGCATCAGGGCCCGTCAAACCATCATCAGAATCACTGACCCATGCTGCGATCTACGATCTCGATGACGAGGTCCACGCGGTCCTTCATGTCCATTCGCCGGATATCTGGAAAACAGCTGCAGCCCGAAACATCCCGCTTACCGATCCCTCGGTAGACTACGGTACACCTGCAATGGCGCAGGAAGTACGGCGTCTGTTTAACGAATCCGATGTCCGCCAAATCGGCATCTTCGCGATGGGTGGACATGAGGACGGTGTAGTATCCTTCGGGCCCAACGTGGAACAGGCAGGTCATACCTTGTTACACGCACTCACTGAAAGCAGGTATCCTGATAGAAAATAATCCACTGACAGATTGTCCGGGGCACACGTGTTTACACGAATCGTACAGTACATCGAGCATCAGGTTGGACTACATCGTGCTTTACTCGCACTATGGCGGAGATTTCCTCCCCGTCTCGCCGGCTTTCTAAAGGGGCTCCTGACACGCAACTGGGTGCTCGGTGCAGTGGCCGTCATGGTGGATGATGAGGTTACTCCTGCCCGGGTCCTGCTGGTTGAGCACAGCTACCGTCGCCGGGGTGCCTGGGGCCTGCCCGGTGGCTCAATGGATTCAATTCCGGGTGATCCCACTATGCCGCACAACGAGGTGTCACCCGATGATGTGCTTGAAGCCACCTTGAGCCGTGAAATCCGCGAGGAACTCGGGATCGAGATCGTCGATATCCATCTGCTGCGTGTAGATGCCGTCCCTTACGTAGAGGAGGAGCCCGGCCCCTATCGCCTGACTTTCTATTTCCTGTGCAAGCCCGAAGCAGGGTTTGCAGCTGTGCATGAGGCGCTGTCCAGCAACAAAATGCAGCCACATTCTCCTGAGATTACAAGTATACGCATGGTCTCGTTGGACGAGCTTGATGGTTATGACCTGTTTTCGACAGATGCCCGCTTTTTACAGCAGGATTTGCCACGGCTAGTGCCAGCATTCAGGTCAGGGTAGATGTTACCAGTGACATGCGATACACATCATCCCGGCAATGGAGTGGGTATCTGGCTATCTGTAAACTTGCGGGTATGATTACTATTTAACATAATATACATTATACGAACTAATGGATATATCATTATTTACCAATAGATTGAATAACTGCGCAATCGTACTGCTTCTCCTGGTGGCCATTGATGCCAGCTTTGCACGCGCCGACACCTTTATCCAGCCGCCAGACGATATTGACATCATTGGCCGCATTCAATACGTCAAGGCGCACGAAAACGAAACCTTGCTGGATATTGCGCGCAATAATGATATCGGTCAGAACGAGATTATTATCGCCAACCCTGATGTGGACCGTTGGTTACCGAAAAACAGTCCTGTAGTCAGGCTACCGAAGCGCTACGTGTTACCGGATGCAAAACGAACAGGGCTCGTGCTGAACCTGCCGGAAATGCGCTTGTATTACTTTCACCAGTCGAAATATTCCAAAGTGCGTCAGATTATCACGCACCCCGTCAGCGTTGGCAGAATGGACTGGGAAACTCCGCTCGGCAATACCAGGATTGCATCCAAACAAAAAGACCCGTCCTGGCGGCCGCCGCAATCACTCAAGGACGAAGCAATCGCGGCAGGCGATGATCCCCTGCCCGATATTGTCCTTCCGGGACCGG
>DAOVVG010000195.1 GCA_030632175.1 Gammaproteobacteria bacterium | reverse complement strand
TGCCATCACGTGGCACCAGTGACAGGCAGAGTAGCCGACCGACAACAGGATGGGTTTGTTTTCACGCCGTGCCTTGTCGAGCGCCTCGGCCCCCCACGGATACCAGTCGACCGGGTTATGGGCATGCTGCAGCAGGTAAGGGCTGGTCTCGTTGACAAGTTGGTTGCTATATTCGCTGTCTTTATTCATGGTTTCCACGGGTGCCGGCTGGCCGGGCGATGTACTATAGACGAAGTCCAAACAGCTGTCTTTAGTAGCGGATTGGGCAGAAGGGGTATTCAGGCAAAGGCCTGATTTTATCCCCTCTCCCCAACCCTCTCCCGGAGTACCCGATTAGGCGCCGGGCATAAAGGAGAGGGAGACAAACTCTCAGTGAACTTGAATGCCAGGCACCTGGCCCCCTCTCATTCCGGGAGAGGGACAGGGAGAGGGGGTATTTCAGGAAATGGCTGTTTGTTATTTTCTCTCACAAAGGGATGCCAACAGGGATTCTGGTGACAGAGCACCAAAAGTAGGCGCTTTAGGCGACACGGGATGCAGTTGCCGGGGGTGTTGGGGAGGAAGAAAGGCTGTTCTGATGTCCTATGTATATTTTTAACAATAAACTTACAACATTCTCAGGAAGCACTAAGTGGAATTAAGCGTCGTCATCCCGGTTTTTAACGAAGTGGAAAGCATCGCGCTGCTGATCGACGAGATCTGTGCCCGGCTGGATGACAAGCTTGACTACGAGATCATTGTTGTCGATGACGGCAGTACCGACAGTACCCCGGGTGTGTTGCAATCCAGCCGGCAGGCGCATCCACAGCTGCGTGTTCTAAGGCACCGTATGTGTTGTGGCCAGAGTGCGGCGATTGCCAGCGGCGTACAGGCGGCCGCTTCGTCATGGATTGCGACACTGGATGGTGATGGCCAGAATGACCCGGCAGATATCCTGACGCTGTATCGGGCGCTGGATAAATCATTCTCTGCCGGCATGCTGGTGACCGGTTATCGCAAGCAGCGTCGGGACGACTGGTTAAAACGTGTTTCCTCCCGAATCGCCAATGCTGTGCGTGCCTGGGTGCTGGGTGATGATACGCCGGACTCGGCGTGCGGGCTGAGGGTGTTTGCCCGCGAAACGTTTCTTGCCCTGCCACAGTTTGATCACATGCACCGCTTCCTGCCGGCGCTGGTGCAGCGGCAGGGTGGCCGGGTGCTTTCTATTGAGGTGCAGCACCGGCCGCGTGCACGTGGCGTGTCCAAATACGGGGTGCATGATCGCTTGTGGGTCGGCATTGTGGACATGTTCGGTGTGCGCTGGCTGCAGCGGCGTAGCCGGCGGCCGGTTGTCTCCGAAATCGAATAAGGCTCATGACGGCGCGTATCATCTTCCGGGGTCTGCTGGTCATTATGGCCCTGTTGTTGTTTGGCTATCTGTTGAAAGACGTACTGGACCAGCAGTGGGTCGATGCGCAGATACGCGGTCAGGGAGTAGCCGGCGAACTGTTGTTTGTGCTGGTTTGCGCGCTGTTGGGGAGTATCGGCCTGTCGCGCCAGGTGATTGCTTTTCTCGGCGGTTATGCCTTCGGTATTGGTTATGGTTTTACACTGTCGATGCTGGCAGTTGTCGCCGCTTGCATGATCACTTTCTATGTTTCCCGTTTTTTTTTGCGGGCCTTTATGCTGCGGCACTTTTCGGAGCGTATACGGCAGGTGGACAACTTTATTCGGGAAAACACCTTCATGATGGCGTTACTCATCCGTCTGTTGCCGTTGGGCAGTAACTGGATGGTGAATATCGCAGCCGGCGTGTCCGGTGTGCGCAGCGTCCCGTTTTTCACGGGTTCGGCGCTGGGTTACGTGCCGCAAATGCTGATTTTCTCGCTGCTCGGCAGTGGTGCGCGCGTTGACGAGTTCTGGCAGGTGGTGCTTGCCATGGTGCTGTTTGTGGTAGCCGCGGTTATCGGGGGCTACCTGTATCGTAAATACCGGCGTGGCAAGATTTTATCACCGGCCGTTGATCGTGAACTGGATGTGTAGGCCGGCGATGAGGTTGATTTGGCATACAGGCAAACGGGCAGGGTGAATTCCCGCCAGACATCCTGGCTGGGCCTGTTCGCGCTCTGGCTGCTGGTGTTGCTGGTCTCACTGCTGTCGCGGCCGCTGCTGCCGGTCGATGAAACCCGTTATGCCTCGGTGGCCTGGGAAATGTGGTTGCGCGGTGACTTGCTGGTGCCGTACCTGAACGGTGAACCCTACAGTCACAAGCCGCCGTTGTTTTTCTGGATGATTCATGCCGGCTGGTGGCTGTTTGGTGTGCATGAATGGGTGGTGCGTGCCGTTGCGCCACTGGTGGCCTTGCTGAGTCTGCTGGCAACGGCACAGCTGGCGCGTACGCTCTGGCCGGATGATCCGGCGACTGCACGCCTGGCGCCCTGGATTGTTTTTGGAAGCATCTTCTTTACCGCTTTTTTCAGTTGGGTGCAGATCGATCTGTTGCTGATGTTGTTTACGGTGCTGGCGATCACCGGCATTGTCAGTGCTGCACGGGGCAGGCAGGCGGGTTGGCTATTGACCGGGGTTGCCATCGGTCTCGGTGTGTTGGCGAAGGGGCCGGTGATCCTGCTGCAGGTGTTGCCGGCTGCCCTGCTGGCGCCGTTATGGATGCGTGACACGTTTCCACTTGACCTGTGGAAATGGCTTGCCGGTGTTGCAGCCAGTGTGGCGATAGCTGCGGTCATCGCGTTGAGCTGGGCCTTGCCGGCCGCCGCTGCCGGCGGTGACAGCTATCGCGAGGCCATTCTGTGGGGGCAGACCGCCAACCGCATGGTGCAGTCCTTTGCACATGCACACCCTGTGTGGTGGTACGTGCCGTGGCTGGGCGTGTTGTTTGCACCCTGGATTCTGCTGCCCTGGCTATGGTCATCACTGTGGCATTCCCGCCCCGGTCGCGACGCCGGGTTGCGCCTGTGCCTGGTCTGGATGGCGAGCACGTTTATCCTGATGAGTCTGGTGAGCGGTAAGCAGCTCAAGTATCTGTTGCCGTTATTGCCTGCCTTTGCCTTGCTGGTTGCACGTGTTATCAGCGGGCTGGACGGTGTTGTCATCCGGCGTCGTGACTGGCTGCCGGCGGTGGTACTGCTGGTTTGCGGGGGGCTGTTGATTGTATTACCGCAGACGCTCGATCGGGCGCCCTGGATCAGTAACGTGCAGCCGTTGTGGGGCGGGTTGCTGGTGGCAGCCGCGGTTGTGCTGGTGCTGTTGCGGCCGGCTTCCGTGGCGTCCTGCCCGATACGCATGACACTGTTGTCGGTGTTTGTGGTGGGCGTGGTCTATGCAGGGATCTTCAGAACGGCGGCGCCTGCCTATGATATGCAGGCTGTCAGCCGTGTAATTGCGACAGCCCAGGCGGATGGCCTGCGCGTGGCGAGCGTGTCGCACTACCATGGCCAGTTCGGTTTTGTTGGCCGTCTGCAGCAGCCGCTGGTCCGGCTGGACGCCGACAGTGCGCTTGCATGGGCCGGGCAGCATCCGGATGATCTGCTGGTGGTCATAACCGGGAAAAAACCTGAACAATACCCAATGGCGGTATTTACCCAGCCCTACCGTAGCGGGTACCTTGCAGTCCTGAATGGCAGGGCGCTGATTGAAAACCCTGCTGTACTGCCTTGAGTCACGGGCTGATATCCAAAGTGAAGCATGCATTATGACATCCACCAATCTCCCTGTACTCTTTCTGAAACGAAATGAGGACAGACGCCTGTCTGCCGGGCATCTCTGGGTTTACAGCAACGAAGTCGATACCAGTAAATCGCCGCTATCCGGATTTGAACCGGGCAGCCTTGCGGTCATTCAGTCGGCGGCGGGCAAGACCCTGGGTGCCGGCTATGTGAATCCACGCTCGCTGATCTGTGCACGCCTGTTGACCCGGCGCCCGCGTGCTGCGCTCGATGCCGGGTTTTTCGAGCGTCGCCTGCGTTCGGCACTGTCGCTGCGCGAGTCGTTGTTCGAGCAGCCGTACTACCGGCTGGTATTTGGCGAGAGCGACGGCTTGCCGGGACTGGTGGTTGATCGCTATGGCACGGTGCTGGTGGTGCAGATCACCACGGCCGGGATGGAAGCTGTGCGGGAGCTGTTGCTGGAAGCGCTTGACAACATTCTCTCGCCGACCGGAATGCTGCTGCGCAATGACAGTTCAGTGCGGGTGCTGGAAGGCCTGCCACAGGAAACGCAGGTGATCGGTGAAATACCTGAGACGGTGTTGCTGACCGAGGGTGGTGTGCAGTTTGAAGTGCCGCTGGGCGCAGGTCAGAAGACCGGCTGGTTTTATGATCAGCGCAGCAATCGCCAGGCGATGCATAAATATGTGAAAGACAAGCAGGTGCTGGATGTCTTCAGTTATATAGGTGCCTGGGGCTTGCAAGCGGCAGCTGCCGGGGCAGCCGGGGTCTGTTGTGTCGATTCGTCACCCGTTGCACAGGCGTTTATGGAAAAAAATATTGCCGCTAACGATCTTGGCGATAAGGTTCGGCTGGAAAATGGCGATGCCTTTGACGTGCTAAAAGCCCTGCAGGATACCGACCAGCGCTTTGATGTGGTGATTGTCGATCCGCCGGCGTTTATCAAGCGTCGCAAGGACATCAAGACGGGCGAGCAGGGCTACGGACGCTTGAACCGCCTGGCGCTGAAGCTGTTGGCGCCGGACGGTATCCTGATATCATGCTCCTGCTCCATGCACCTGTCGGAAGAACGTTTGCAGCACATCGTTTACCAGTCGGCACGTAAACAGAGCCGACAGCTGCAGATACTGGAACGTGGTTTCCAGGGCGTGGATCATCCCGTGCATCCGGCAATACCCGAAACCGCTTACCTGAAAACGCTGTTTTGCCGGGTGCCGGCCACCTAGGCAATAACAAAAGGAATACTATGCTGACCTATCCCGATATCAACCCGGTCGCGATTGCCATTGGTTCTTTCGAAGTGCACTGGTATGGCCTCATGTACCTGATTGCCTTTGGTGCCGGCTGGTGGCTGGGCCTGGTACG
>DAOVVG010000119.1 GCA_030632175.1 Gammaproteobacteria bacterium | reverse complement strand
GACAACTGCTGGACGAGGCAAGTACGCTTGCCGGAAATGAGGAGTTCATCCGGCAGTTGCGCAATGCCAGAACCTGGGTGCCGCATAGCCAGTTGACTGAAAATCCGATAGAGATCGGCAAGAATGCAAAAATACCGGTGCAGCATGAACAGGTAAAGGTGCTGGGTCCTACCAGGGAAGATGCCTTGCGCTCACTGGCGCTGAAGGTGTGGCTGATCGAGCATGCGCAGCACACTATCGACATGGTGTATTTCATTTTCACACAGGACCTCGCCGGGCAAGCCATCGTCGGCGCCCTGTGTGATGCAGTGCAGCGTGGTGTTGATGTGCGCGTCATGGTGGACTCTATTGGTTCCCTGAGTTTTTACCACACAGAAATGATGGCGCTTGAGTCTTGTGCCGACAAAGCCGGTTTTATGCGGACCATTGATGGCCAGTTGACGCCTTACAAGGCGCGAGTAGAAGTGGTGCTGTTTAATTCACCGGTCAGAACACTTGCCTGGGCCAACCGGCGTTCGCATGACAAGTTGATGGTGGTTGACGGCGCCTTTCCGGGGGAGGCGGTGGTGATGACGGGAGGCAGGAATGTTTCCCTGTCTTATTACGGCATCAATGCGGACGGCTCGGAAAACACGCATACCTACCAGGACCTGGAAATAGTCATCAAGTCGGGTGAAAACGACAGCTATGAAGAGTGGACGGTGGGAAATGTTGCCGGTATCTATTTCAGTCTGCTATTTCTGCATGAAAATAATAATCGACTCAGGCCGGTTTATTACGAGGATCCGGATGACGACAGTTTTCTGGAAGACGATCCGTACTTACGTGAACGGAACAAGGCAGAAAAAAATCTGGCGCGGCTGAAGAGTCTTCCCGCTATAGCAGCGATGATGGAAGATATGCCTGAGTATATGAATAACGGATTCAGGGATTCGGAGGTATTGCTGGCACACGAGTTTGCCAATCTGACCAACGAGGATGTCGTCACCGAGGCAGAGTCCAAGGATGAGAAGAACCCAAACTCCGTTATGGCCTTGCTCGGCAAACTGGGTGATTCCCTGCAGCCGGGTACTGCCTTGCGCGTCGTCTCACCCTATATCTTTGTTGCGCGTTACTATGACAAGGAGGGTAATGTCGTTGAAGACGGTGTTCTCGATGCGCACATATGGTTGCGAGAACACCCGGAAAACAGGATAGAGATCGTAACGAACTCTGTGCTCACCAGCGATAATTTTCTGGCGCAATCAATTATTGATATGGACCTTGGGCCGCGTGTGTTGTTGACGCCGGAGCTGGAAGAAAAGTGGGTTGCCAGTCTGGAAGAGGGTGAACTGAATCCTGCCCTTGTAGAAAGCGAGGAATGGAAGCGACAGGTCAATAACCCGCAAATATTTATTTACGAGATCGGCAGGCTGGACTCGGCTGTGCTTGGGCAGGGAGACGAGCATTATGGGAAGCTGCATGCAAAATTCGTCATTGGCGGTGACGTCGGGTTTGTAGGTACCGCCAATTTTGATTACCGTTCCCGGTTGTTCAACAATGAAATGGGTTTCTTTCTGAAGAATCAGGAGTTGCTCGGTGATCTGGACGATGCTTTTGAGTTTTTGAAGGCAAAGTCCTACCGTTGGGGCACACCGGAGTGGCTGGAGATGCGCCGGCAAGTGATGGAGCTGGATGGCATCAAGGGCTGGTCGGCCCGTCATCAGCGCGGCATCTTTAAATTCCTGCGGACAACGGGGCTTGACTGGTTGATTTGATTGCACGTGTGTTGGCGGTTATCACAGGGATTTCTATTGGTGTAGGAGCGGACCTCGTCCGCGATAAATGTTTCCACCGCGATCGCGGACGAGGTCCGCTCCTACAAATAACAAGGTTGCTGTGAAGCGTGATTATTCTGTTTAACAAGCCCTTCCAGGTGCTGTCCCAGTTCACGACGGACAGCGACAAGGCGGTACTTGCCGACTATATTAATATCCCCGGTGTGTACTGTGCCGGCCGTCTTGACTACGACAGTGAAGGCCTGCTGATCCTTACCGATGACGGCAAGTTGCAGCAGCGTATCGCGAATCCCGCCTATGGAAAGGAAAAGGGTTACTGGGTTCAGGTTGAGGGCGAGCCCGGTGAAGAACATCTTGAAGCGCTGCGCAGGGGCGTGGTACTCAAGGACGGAAAAACGCGCCCGGCCAAAGTGGAGCAAATTGAGATGCCGAATATCGGGCCGCGAACCCCGCCAATCCGTGAACGAAAAAATATTCCGACCAGCTGGTTAAATCTGGTGATTACAGAAGGCCGGAATCGCCAGGTGCGACGCATGACGGCACATGTTGGCCATCCAACCCTGCGACTGATTCGTTACCGGGTCGGTGACTGGATGCTGGGGAATATTCCCGTGGGTGACTATGTTGTCAGATAATAGTATAAAAAAGGCGGCTCACTGACGTGAGCCGCCGCATGCATAATCGCATAACACAGAGATGGGGGAGATCTGTTCTGTGTGGAATTATTATAATGGATGGTTTGCAGAACGGGATGTGACATAGTGTCGCACCCGGGTGCCTGATTCTTAAAGGTTGTTTTGTATGCAGAAAATGATTCTTCTTTTGATATGCGTAAAATATTTTACTGGTTAGCCACTGCTCTTGCCGGCTTGCTGGCCCTGATCGTGACGGCAGTACTGGTGTTGTCACTGCTGGATGTAACGGTAGACCTGGATCACCTGCGTGGCGGTGTTGAGGTCTCGGCGGGTGCGGCGCTTGGTCGGGATGTGAAAATAAACGGCGCGGTGCAACTGAAATTGTCGGGCTGGCCTTCCATTGAAGTCCAGCATGTGGAGATTGCCAATGTAGCGGGTGCGTCAGCGCCGGTGTTCTTCAGGGCGGCGCTGGCACGATTGCAGATTGGATTGCTGCCGCTGTTGCGCGGTAATCTGCAAATCGGGGAGATTACGGCAGAGGCGGTTGTGCTGAATCTCGAAAATGATGCCAAGGGAAGGGCCAACTGGGTCTTTGGAGAGCAGGCCGATGAAGAGGCCGAAGCGGAACCACGGAAAAGGTTATTGAGCTTTGGTGGTCTGCATGAACTGTCGCTGCAGCAGGTTGAACTGAGTTACCACGATGCCGCGTTGGGAAAGACGCTTGGATTTACTATTGATTCATTGTATGGCGAGGCATCCCCCGGCAAGCCCATGCACATGAAGATGGATGGTGCGTTGCAGGAGCAGGCTTATCACCTGAAGTTGAGCGGTGGTCCGGTTGAAGATTTGCTGGACAGGTCCGAACGCTGGCCGTTTACACTGACCGGCGAGGCTTTTGGCAGACGCATTGATGCCAGCGGCAGCAAGCTGGTGAAGGACAATGAGCCGGAACTGGGACTTAAATTGACGGTGCAGGATGCAGATATTGGCGCCATTCTGGAAAGTCTGAAGCTGGTCGAAGGTCTGGAGATGACCACGGGCGTTGCAGCGATCGATGTGCTGATAAGGGGGAACACCCTGAACGAGATCGTGTTGCAGTCAAAGATGGTTTTCGCTGTTCGGGAAGGAGAATGGGTCATTACTCTGCCTGGTACTCAGCAGCCCCTGCGTGTTCAGGAACTGCAGGGTGATATCACCGTGCGCCAGGTTAGCGAAATTACCATGAATCTGCAGGGCGAGATTAAACAAACACCGGTCCGGTTTTTGATCACCGGTGCGCCACTCATTGAGTACATGAAGGCGCCTGAAGAACTGCCGCTGAAGCTTGATATCGAGATGCTGGATACGCGCTTGAGTTTTGACAGCAAACTGGCAATTCCGATTACCAACCGCAACGTCACCATGATGCTGGACATCGAAGGTGACAGGCTCGACAAATTCAATGACTTGCTGAAACTGGATCTGCCACCGCTGGGGCCGGTTGCATTGACGGCCAGGCTGGATGTGTCACAGGGTGGCTATGAACTGTCGACGCTAAAGCTGATCGTAAACGAGAGCGATCTGGAAGGCAGGGTCAAGGTTGATATGACGGCCAGCAAGCCGAAGGTGGATGTTGAGCTGGTGTCAAACCGCTTCAGGGTTGAAGACTTTGATGTGAAGCGGGCAGAAGTTGCTGGTGAGACTGCAGCTGAAGCTGAAACGGAGATGCCGGCAGAATCGGCCCCGGTGCCACAAGACCAGCCTGCCAGCGAAAATAAACGGCTGCTATCCCGTGAGGTGTTAAACAGCGTTGATGCCGATTTGCGTATCGAGGCCAGGCAGGTGACGTCGGGCACTGATGAGTTGGGTTCCGGTTCATTGCTGTTGTCACTGCGAGAAGGACGGCTGGCGCTGGAACCGCTGAAGATTAATACTGCGGGTGGCGGCGTTGACGTGGTGATGAGCCTGTTGCATGCCGATGAACGCCTGGATTTTACCGTTACGGCCAACGTCGATCACTTTGATTACGGTGTGCTTGCCCGCCGGGTTGATCCTGAAACAGACATGGGTGGTGTCATGAGTCTGGATATCGGGCTGGAGTCAACCGCACCGGCAATGGCCGACATTATGGCCAATGCAAACGGACATTTTGATTTTGCCCTGTTGCCTGAAAATTTCTCTGCCGAGGTTTTCGATCTGTGGGCGGTCAACCTGGTCTCTGCAATTGCAACCGAGGTGGACAAGGACGAGGCATCAAAAGTGAACTGCGTGGTGGTCCGGCTGGGTCTTGAGGAGGGTCAGTTGACAGAGAAGGCGGTATTCATGGATACCACTCAGATGAGTGTGGCTGGTAAGGTGGATATTGATTTCAGGTCACAGGAGATTGATATCCTGATGGCACCGAAGGCGAAACGCCCGGAGTTCTTCAGTCTTGCGACGCCGGTAAAGGTGCATGGCAATTTTGATGATTTTGGGGTGGGCGTCAGCAAGGTCAGGGCCGCGCGCAGTGCTATCTCGTTTATCACCAGCCCGATACATGTGCCGATTCGCAGGGTATTCCGTAAAGAAGTCCCCGCAGACGGCCGGCAAGCCTGTGAGCTGGCCTGGGAAAAGACAGCGGATGAGAGTTATGCGGCAGAACCTGATACAGAACCAACACACTGACGATGGACGGGATGGTCCAGGGGTCGTGAAGCACATGGGTGTGCGAGAGTGACCGCGACCATTAAGCCGATTGTCTCAAACATGATGGGTACGCTGCGCTTTACCCATACTACGGCATAGAAGGGAATAACGAATTGAGTTGAAGTAGGATGGGTAAAGGAACGCAGTGACGATGGACAGGATGTCCGAGTGTCGCGGAGCACAGGGAAGTGCAAGAGCGACCGTACCCATCAACAGGTGACGGATTAAGCTTACTGAACAGGAGACACCCATGAACCGGTTTGTAATATTCATTATTCTGTTGTCTTTCCTGGGTACCGTCGTGGCATCTGATCGTTACATCAAAATTGTTTCGCCGGACGGGAATGACATGATTTACCCCGACAGACCGGTGACAGTCAGTGGCACAGGCAAGGGACTGTTTGAAGGGAACGTGGTCATCAGGTTCGAAGACCTGGATGGCAATTTGCTCGTCCAGGAGCCTGCCACAATGCACCGGGAGGATATTGCCGCCGCCGGGGAGTGGGAGACAAACATTACATTGCCCATGCCTGTGCCGGAAGCACTTCGGCTGGTCGCCTTCTCACCTTCGCCTAAAGAGGGCGATGCGGCGATTACCAGTACGCCTGTCTTGCTGGAAACCCGTAACGCAACCGCTGCTGATCTGACGGGTACCCGATGGGTTCTGAGTCAGTATCTTAACGAGTCCGGTGACATGCAACCGGTTATCCCTGATACGGTCATCGATGCGCAGTTCGATGCTGGCAAAGTCACCGGCAGTGCCGGGTGTAACCGTTATTTTGCGGGTTATACGTCCGGGAACAACAACCACCTGCTACTGGATGGGCGAATAGGTGCGACGCAAATGGCCTGTGCACAGTCCGTTGATATACAGGAACGCCATTACCTTGTCTTGCTGGCCGAAGTTAACAGCCAGGAGATCAGGGATGGAGTGTTGCTGCTGTTTGACAGGCAGGGAGAAGTCGTCCTGCAATATATCGCCGAGTCACCACTCACCCTGGAGGATACCCGCTGGCACGCCACCGGTATCAATAACGGTCGCGGTGGTGTTGTCTCCAGCGGGTCTACGCAACTGGCCACTGCTGTATTTACAGAGGGCAAGGTCAGTGGCAGCGCGGGTTGCAACAATTATTCGGCAGGCTATGAAATCAGCGACGCACAAATCACCATAGGGCCTGCCATGGCAACGCGCCGACAGTGCGCTGAACCCGAGGGTATTATGGCGCAGGAGCAGCAGTTCCTGCAGGCGCTGGCAGCGGCCAGGCAATACAGTCTGACGGCAGAGCGTCTTGAATTGCGAGACAGCAATGGCTCCCTGCAGGTTGTTTTTTCTGCATCGGCAGCAGAGTGAGCAATGCATAAACGGGGCATCTGTCCAGGTTATTGACCTGCTTGTCTTTTTTTCAGGTGGTTTCTGTTGGTGACGCGGACTAAACTTGGCTTTCCGAACAGTTTGTTCGGGGTTTTCATTCAAACACAGAAGGAACTACTACAATGAAACAGACAATCCATACAGTAATGACCGTCATCCTGTTTGCGCTAATGTCCAGCGCCGGTGTGGTGGGTACCGCCGCAGCTGCCGGTGCCGGTGAAATTGATATCAAGGTTGACGGTACCCTCACATTGTTCAAAAAAGATGTGACAGGCGGTGCCGAATTTTTGAATAAAGCCAAAGCCGTGCTGGTATTTCCAGATGTCATAAAGGGCGGTTTTATCGTCGGTGGTGAATACGGTAAAGGTGCCTTGCGTCACGGTGGTGATACCATGGGGTATTACAGCATCGCGAGTGCTTCTCTCGGCCTGCAGATCGGTGCCCAGCAATACGCAATCGTTATGGTATTTTTGACTGACGAGGCGCTGGTGAAGTTTCGTGACAGCAAGGGCTGGGAAGCCGGTGTAGACGGTTCAGTAGCGGTCGCAGAATGGGGCGCGGGTACGGACATCAATACCCAGAATTTCCCTGATCCTATCGTCGGTTTCGTGCTCGACAACAAGGGTCTGATGGCCGGTATCTCCCTGGAAGGTTCGAAGATCAGCAAGATTGATCCGTGATTTGAGTGGCTGCGCGGCCATGGACGGCCTGTAAGGGTTTGTAGCCCGGATAACTGCTCCCTCTCCCTCCGGGACGCCTACAGGGATGTAGGCGGTAGAGCAACGCATGGAGCAGTTGCCGAGAGGGTTGGGGAGAAGGGATTCTCTTTTGCTTTGACGAGTGATTCGTTATGTCCT
>DAOVVG010000243.1 GCA_030632175.1 Gammaproteobacteria bacterium | reverse complement strand
TATTGCTTGAGTGCATCGGCCAGCGTGTTGCCGCCTTCCGGACAATACGGCACTTCAACCAGCTCGATCTTCTGGTTCTTTACTATAGTGTGCGTGGTTTGGCGGTAGTGCGGATGCACCGTGGTTGGCACCAGGATGCGACGAGATTTCGATTTACGATTTGCACGCACCGCCATCAACACCGCCTCGGCCAGGCCGGATGCGCCGTCATAAAGCGACGCATTAGACACATCCAGCCCTGTCAGCTGCGTCATCATGGTCTGATATTCGTAGATCAGCTGCAGCGTGCCCTGGCTGGCTTCCGCCTGGTACGGGGTGTAGGCGCTGTAAAATTCACCGCGGGTAGTGATTTCCCAGACCGCCGCCGGAATATGGTGGTCATAGGCACCGGCGCCCATGAAACACAGCGGCCGGCCATCTGCCTCTGCGCGTTGCATCATCAGGCGCGCAATATCCTGTTCGATCATGCCCTCAGGCACACCGGACAGTTTGTCTATACGCAGGCTGGCGGGGATTTCATCAAACAGGTCTTCGATATCCTGACTGCCAATAGCAGCCAGCATGTCGCGGACATCGGATTCTGAGTGGGGGATAAATGGCATGGCAGTAAACTGGTTCTTGTAAGGGTTATGTTGCTTTAATGGTCCTGGGAGGCAAGAAAGCCTTCGTAGGCTTCCGCATCCATCAGCGCACCGAGTTCGCCGGCATCAGCAGGCTGTATACGAAAGATCCATCCCTCGCCATAAGCATCCTCGTTAACGGTCTCCGGGCTGTCTGCAAGATCTTCGTTGACTTCCACAATCTCACCGCCGACAGGCGCATAGACATCAGAGGCCGCTTTCACGGATTCGACCACGGCACAGGCCTCCTCGGCTGTCACTGTCGCACCGACTTCCGGCACTTCAATAAAGACCATGTCGCCCAGCTGGTCCTGGGCGCTGTCCGAAATACCAACCGTTACCGAGCCGTCATCGTTAGTACGTGCCCACTCGTGAGTTTTCGCATACTTCAGCTCAACAGGTATATTGCTCATGATTTCCTCGCTTGATCAGTCGTTATAATGTCGTTGTTCAAAGTTCTATCTGTGCTTCACCGTTGCGGACAAACGGTGGCTTGACCACGCGTGCCGTCAACAGCTTGCCTCGTATATCAACCTGGCAGGTATCCGCGGTGGCCTTTGGAACACGTGCAAATGCGATGGCGCGTTGCAGCGTCGGTGAAAAACTGCCACTGGTAATCTCACCTTCACCGGCACCTTCGACGACCACCTTCTGGTGATTACGCAATACGCCCTTGCCTTCCAGCAGCAGCCCGACCAGCTTTTGCGTCGTGCCTTGCTTGCGTTGCTGCTCCAGTGCCGCACGCCCGATAAAATCACGTTCGGCTGGTTCCCAGGCAACCGTCCAGCCCAGCGCTGCTTCCAACGGGCTGATCGATTCATCCATATCCGAACCGTACAGGTTCATACCCGCTTCCAGACGCAGGGTGTCACGTGCGCCCAGTCCGGTTGGCTTGACCCCGGCAGCACGCAGTTGCTGCCAGAAGGTCGCGGCCTCCGCAGCCGGCAACACAATCTCGAAACCGTCTTCGCCAGTATAGCCGGTACGTGCAATAAACCAGTCGCCATCAAACGCGCCGAAAAAAGGTTTCAATTCACTGGCCGCGGCACGCGCCGCATCACTCAGCAGCGGCAATGCCTTGTCCCGGGCATTTGGACCCTGCACGGCAATCATCGCCAGTTCCGGGCGTTCAGTCACGGTCACATCAAAAGCCGCCGACTGTTTTTCCAGCCAGGCAATATCCTTGTCATGCGTACCCGCGTTGACCACCATGCGGAAAAAGTCATCCTGCAGGAAATAAACGATCAGATCGTCAATCACGCCACCGGACTCGTTCAGCATGCAGCTGTACAGGGCCTTGCCGCTGTCCTTCAGCCGGTCCACATTATTTGCCAGCAGGTAGCGCAGGAATTCTCGCGTGCGGTCACCGGTCAGGTCGACGACTGTCATGTGCGAGACGTCAAACATGCCGGCATCGGTACGCACCTGGTTATGCTCTTCAATCTGTGAACCGTAGTTAATCGGCATGTCCCAGCCGGCGAAATCTACCAGCTTGCCGCCATCAGCAACATGCTCGTCATACAGGGGAGTTCTGTTGGCCATGTGTTCTTGTTCCCGTTGATTTTTTGAAAATCCAGTCATTCGGCGCCAATAAAAAAGGGGCGACGGCAGCTTGCGCCAACCGTCGCCCCTCTGTCCTGTGACCTGAGAGATTGGGCGAGAACCGGTTCCGGTACGGGCCTATCCCCTTCGGTGGGTCGCGGTACGACCTCTCTCCAGAGTCAACTTCTGCCACAGTCCTTTTGCCTGAGCGTTTCCGAGCGTGTTGCGCCTTCGGCGATCCCCGACAACCAGCGGTCGGGAACTCTCTCCTGCAGCAGATTATGTTGAGGCGCGAATATACTCCGGCACGCGGCCGAGTTCCATATTCCAGCATGATTATACGGCGTGTAAAAATGGGCTGGCATGACCGGCCTCGCCACAGGAGGACACTGGCGCCTGTTGATAAAATTAATCAGATCAAATAGATGAAGAAACTTCCTCAGATACTGCCGCCAGCGCAGGTAAATCACCACTCAGCCCCATGGCATGGCGCATAAACAACCGCCGCAAGGTACCGGAGCGGTTGGCCAGCGACAGGCCAAGGTTACGCAGCCTGCCAAGTGGCGACTGTGCATTGCTGAAAGTCCGGTTGATAACATCCATGGCCGACATCATCAGCAGGTTCTCACCACGGCGCCAGCGTTCGTAGCGACGCAACACCCGCAGCGCACCGGGATCCCGGTCATCCTGCCTGGCCGCAACGATCACTTCAGCCAATGCTGCGGCATCCAGCAATCCGAGGTTCACGCCCTGTCCCGCCAGCGGATGAATCGCATGTGCTGCATCTCCAATCAGTGCTGCGCGGGGCATAACGTACTGCTCGGCATGCATGCGTCGCAGCGGCCAGCTCTCGCGTTCACCTGAATCCACAATACTGCCCAGCCTGTTGGCAAATGCCGCAGAGAGTTCCGCATGAAAGGCATCCCTGTCGAGTTGCATTACCCGGTCGGCCTCTGCGGTTGGCAACGTCCACACAATAGAACTCCAGCCGTCCTGCATGGGCAGGAACGCCAGCGGCCCACCGGGCAAAAAACGCTGCCAGGCGGTATCCCGATGCGGCTCCGAGGTCTTCACCAGCGCGACAATGCTGGTTTGGCGGTAGTCGTGGTCACGCGTTTTGACCCCCAGCGCTGCACGCACCGGCGAACGCACACCGTCTGCCGCAATCAACAGGGACGCCGTCAGGCATTGCCCGTCCTCCAGTGTCACGGTAACGCTTTCATTCCGGGTATCAACGGTTTTAAATCGTGCCGGACAAAAGCGGGTAATGTGGTTGTCAGACGCCAGTTGCTCTGACAGAGCGGTTTCGATGATGCGCGGTTCAATCATGTGTCCGAGACAGGGCTCGCCCAGTTCCGCCGCATCAAAATGTGTCATACCTTCACCTGCGGCATCCCAGACTTCCATGTCTGTAAAGGCAAATACGCCCTGACTGGCAATATTCTCCCACACTCCCAGCGACCGGAAAATCCGCTCCGAGGCGCGCGTGATGGCAAACACACGGGAATCAGGCTTCTGCTGGTCTACGGGTACCGGCTGCCGTGCTTCAACAATGGCAACACGCACACCGGCCCGACCAAGGGCACAGGCCGCCGTCGCACCGACGATGCCTCCACCAATAATGATGACGTCAAACCGGTTCATTGTTCTTTAACATGGATATAGCTACCTGTTTTATTCATTAACTCAGGATACCCTTCAAATAGTACCCCCTCTCCCTGGCCCTCTCCCGGGGGGAGAGGGGATCCACTTTTAATTACCTGTCCTAATTCCCGCGGCATTTTCCAAGGTCCTACCTTAATCCATTGTTCCCTGGCAGCTGCAGATTACCCTGGAACTTTCCCTCTCTCCCCCCGGGAGAGGGCTGGGGAGAAGAGATGCACTTTTAATTGCCTGTCCTAATTCCCGCGGTACTTTCCAGGATTCTGCCTTAATCCGTTGTTCCCTGGCAGCTGCAGATTACCCTGGAGCTTTCCCTCTCTCCCCCCGGGAGAGGGCTGGGGAGAAGAGATGCACTTTTAATTG
>DAOVVG010000180.1 GCA_030632175.1 Gammaproteobacteria bacterium | reverse complement strand
TCCGGAGGATGCTTCGGACTCCTGTTCCTGATCTCCGGAAGATGCTTCGGACTCCTGCTCCTGATCTCCGGAGGATGCTTCGGATTCCTGTTCCTGATTCCCGGAAGACTCCTCGGACTCCTGTTCCTGATCTCCGGAGGATCCTTCGGACTCCTGCTCCTGATCTCCGGAAGATTCCTCGGACTCCTGCTCCTGATCTCCGGAGGACTCTTCGGATTCCTGTTCCTGATCTCCGGAAGATTCCTCGGACTCCTGTTCCTGATCTCCGGAGGACTCTTCGGATTCCTGTTCCTCTTCCCCGGAAGACTCTTCGGATTCCTGTTCCTCTTCACCGGAAGACTCTTCGGACTCCTTCTCTTCTTGCGTTTCTTCCTCCTCCGCCTGCTCTTCCTGACTCTCTTCCGTCAGGGTCTGTTCCAGCATCTTCCTTGCCAGCGCCAGATTATGCAGCGTATCCTCATCATCCGATCGCAGTTCCAGAGATGCGGTGTAGGCATCGACCGCCCCTGAGAAATCACTGCGCTTGTAGCGGGTGTTGCCGAGGTTGTACAAGGCATCAGCCTTGACCTCTTCACGCTCGACCCGGGCAAAAGACTCACCGGCGTCCGTATAACGACCTGCGCGATAGAGTGCGACGCCACGACGGTAGTCATCGGAAAATTCATTGGCCGCATCACCGTATTCACCCTGTTCAAATTTCTGCGCCGCTTCCTGTGCAGGGTTTTTGAACCAGGCTGCATTGGCATTGGCAGCGCCAAGCAGACAGCAAAACAACAGCACGGTACGAGCCGGGCTGCAGCGACCAACTACAGCGACATTGTCAGCGACGGTTATACGCTTCACGACCTGTATCCCGACAGGCTGCGACGAAACAACGGGATCAACAACAGTAGCGCCAGCGCAACAAGCCAGTAAAAATGTTCATCCCAGACCCGCGTGTGTTCATCACGGCCCGCTGATGGCAAGGCCTGCGCCTTTACTTCGGCAAGAATCCTGTCGGTATCCTGCTCGCGGTAATCGGCACGCTGATAGAGTCCGTTGCCGGCCTTTGCCAACGTTTGCAGCAAGGGCTCATTGAGCGCTGAAACCACCAGCTGGCCAGCGTTGTTCATGATCCAGGGATTCATGCGTCCCTCGCCGGGTACTGCGTCTCCCTCCGGGGTACCAACCCCCAGAATATGTACCCGTACCCCCGCGTCAGCCAATGCCTGCAGGGGTCGTTCGAGATCCTGTTCTTCAAAATCACCGTCGGTGACAATCAACAGTGAATTGACACTTTCCGCCGGCTGCCCCGCAATCAGTTCTTCTGCACGTTGCAGTGCAAACAGCAGGCGACTGCCCTGCAGGCTCACCACCCGGGTATCGAGTGCGGACAACATGCGCTGAATACCCTGCATGTCCTCGGTAACCGGCGAAACAACCTGTGCAACGGAAGCAAAGCCGATCAACCCTACCCGGATGCCGCGGTTTTGATTCAGCAGGTCTTCAATTTCCTGACGCGCCCGGACCAACCGGGTCGGACGCACATCAGCTACCAGCATTGACCGGGATATATCCATCAATACAAACAGGTTGGTACCGGGACGAAACAACTGTACGTCGGTGAAGCCCCAGCGCGGTCCGGCCATCGCCAGCACCAGCAAGCTCCACAGTCCAACCCAGCGGACATAGCGTTGCCACTGGGTACGCGGAGAGGCCATCGAACGCCCCAGCAAATGCGGCAACAGGTGGCTATCCGCATAGTCCCGGATACGATCATTGCCGCCAGTCAGGCGTCGGAATAACAGCAGCCACGCAGCAACCGGCACACACAACAACAGCGCCCACAACCAACCCGGCTCAGTGAAGTGAAAGTTTGCCAGCAGCTCACCCATGCGCGCGCCCCGCCCACCATGCGCGCGGAATGCCATCCGGAAACAGTCCCAGCAGTAACAGCACCAGCAGTGCCAGTCCCAGCGGCCAGCGATACAGCGGCCTTGGAATCAACACCGTACGTGCTTCCGCCCGGGTTTTTTCCTGTGCGTCGATACGCTGGTAGATCTTTTCAAGTGCGCTGGTATCGGTTGCGCGGAAATACTCGCCACCGGTTATGCTGGCAACCTCGGTTAACAGCTCCTCATCGATTTCCATCTTGACCCGGGTCAGCTGGCCGTCTTCCATGTATGGCACCAGTCCCTTGCTGCCAACGCCAATCGTATAGATGCGGATACCTTCGTGGGCGGCCAGTTGCGCAGCCAGTACCGGCGGCAGACTGCCTTCGGTATTTTCACCGTCCGTTACCAGAATCAGGACCCTGGATCCCTCGGGACGATCACGCAGTTTTTTTACTCCCAGCCCGATGGCATCACCAATAGCAGTGCCATCACCGGCCATGCGCGAGACAATGTTTTCAACCAGGTTGTATACGGCCTGATTATCAAGCGTCATGGGAGACAGCACGAATGACTGGCTGCCAAACACCACGATACCGATGCGGTCACCCTCGCGGGCCTTTATAAAGCGGCCAAGGACACCCTTGATCACAGCCATCCGGGTAACCTGCCGGCCCTCGACGGTGAAGTCCAGGGCATCCATGGAGCGCGAGGTATCGATGGCCAGCATCAGGTCGTAGCCTTCGGTACGGACTTCCGTATAGGGTTCGAGCAGTTGCGGACGCATCAGGCAAACAACCAGCGCCGCCCATAACAACGCCAGCATGAATATCTGCAGACGACTGCCGGCATGGGTGAGTGAGCGGGAAGTAACAAAGGTTGATGCCAGCCTTCCCAAGGCCGGGTGCAGCAGCGTGGAGCGGTCCGCATGCATATAGGCATCCGTGGCACCATGCGGCTGGCGCCAGAATTTCCAGATGAGTAAAGGTAGCGGCAGTAACAGGGCGAGCCAGGGCCAGTAAAAACTAAACACGGGTTACCCCGGGAATGCGTAAGCCGCTTTTTTGTGTGCTCTGCCGGGATACATTGATCCAGCGAGTGGCCGCGTCTAACAGGGTCACCAGCTCATCCCGTTCGATAGACATCGTTGGTGGCATGTACGGTGCCGTTGTCAGCATCTGTCCATGCCGTTCCCAGTCAAACCCGCTGTTGTCATGCGCCGCCAGCCAATGCAGCCAGCTGTCACCTGTCAGTCCGGCTGTTTGCTGACGCCCGCTGTGCACCATGGCAACACGACGCAGCAGTTCCGACAGTCTGCCGGCGACTACATGCGGTGCTTCACTCGTCAGCGCTTTTTTCAGCGCGCGCAATTGACGGCGCGCATCACCTCGCCAGCCAAGCCAGCCCGTGTGGCAGGTCAACCAGTATCTGATGCCAATGAACAACAACAGCAGACCAGCAACAACGACGACGGACCACCAGCCGGGCGCCAGCGGCCACCAGGGAATCGCATCGAGTCCATGAATATCGCGTAAAACCGTTGAGCCGCTATCCATGATATCGGCTATCGCCTGCCCGCGTATCGGCGCAGGCCGCTGGCAAGCGACTTGTGCACATCCTCATCGGTGCTGACCGGTATCAAACCCAGCTCCAGCCGATAGGACAACTGTTGCAGTTCCTCGCGGCGCTGTTCCCAGTCGACGCGGAAAGCCTCCCTGCCCGCCTCGTCGTCAGTATCGACTTCCAGCAGCTCGCCGGCAGCATTGGAGAAAATGACGGATCCGATGGCAGGCAGATTCCGGTCTGCCGGGTCATCGATCGGTAGCAGCACGACATCATTTCGCTGCTTCAAACTTCCAAGGATACGTTCCAGGCCGATGGTGACCTGGTTGATAGGTGCGATAACAAAGATCAGTGAGCCGGTGCCAGTACCACTCTCCAGATGCTGCAGTGCAGCTATCAGCCGGGATTCGTCGGTGTCTCCCAACTCAACAGGTTCGGTCAATGCCCGCAAAATTTGCCACAGGCCGCGGCGCCCCGGCGTGGCACGAAAATAACGCAGACCGGTCGAAAGATTTCCGAACAACACACCACCGACACGGTCGTGCTGCTTGCTGGCAGCCCAGCCCAACAGGGCTGCAGCACGCGCGGCCTGGATTGATTTAAACGTGCCGCGGGTGCCAAAGCTCATGTGCGGCCCCGTATCAACGCACAAAATTACACTGCGTTGACGTTCTTCGCGGAAGACCTTCAGATGCGGGGTATCGGTGCGCGCGGTAACCAGCCAGTCCATGTTACGGATGTCATCGCCTTCCTGGTATTCGCGCACTTCTTCAAAGTCCAGCCCGGTACCCCGGAATGCCGAGGCATACAAGCCGGTAAAGGTGGAATTGACCAGGTGATGTGCCGCAACACCCAGGGTACGCGCCTGATGGCGCAGCTCCAGCAAATCATCAAGTTGCGGATGAAGACTCATTGCGTGGCTGCGACTGGTGGCGTGGCAGACAACAGGCAAACACTATTGCCGGCAATCACGGAATTGCCACTACCTCCATCAGTCGCCTGATATATTCATCAGTTGTCACGCCTTCCGCCTCGCCCTCGAAGGTCAGCAGAATGCGGTGCCGCAGCACATCCGGCGCTACCGCATGGATATGGTGAGGTGCAACGAACTCTTCACCGTCCAGCCATGCACGTGCACGCGCACAACGTGCCAGTGCGATCGTCGCACGTGGCGAAGCACCAAAGCGGCACCAGCGTTTCAGACCTTCGTCATAGGCCTCCGGTTTGCGACTGGCCTGCACCAGGTCGACAATATATTTATTCAGTTTTGGATCCAGGTAGAGACGCGCAGCGTCTTCCCGCACCTTGAAAAGCTCTGCCTGGGAGAATGCCCCGGTGGATGTTTCCGGCGCTGCCAGCAGCCGGTTGCTGTCAAGCTCCAGAATCGCCAGCTCATCTTCATGGTCAGGGTAGTCGACACGCACATGCATCAGAAACCTGTCCAGCTGCGCTTCCGGCAGGTTATAAGTGCCTTCCTGTTCAATCGGGTTCTGGGTTGCAAGCACCATGAACAGTTTCGGCATGGGATAGGTTTTCAGCCCGACCGTGACCTGGCATTCGCCCATGGCCTCAAGCAGGGCTGACTGCACCTTGGCCGGAGCACGGTTGATTTCATCCGCCAGCAGAATATTGTGGAACAACGGTCCGGCACGAAACTCGAATTCGCCTTTTTCATGGCGATAGATATCCGTACCGATGAGATCGGATGGCAGCAGGTCCGGGGTAAACTGGACGCGGTGATAATCACCCTCAATGGCTTCCGCGAGCGCCTTTACCGCTGTTGTCTTTGCCAGACCCGGCATACCTTCCACCAGCACATGTCCCTCACTCATCAGGCAAATGAGCATGCTGTCGACAAGGTCACGTTGCCCGACAACCCGGGAGGAAATATGTTTACGGACGCCATCCAGAACAGAGGAATCAATGCTGCGATC
>DAOVVG010000165.1 GCA_030632175.1 Gammaproteobacteria bacterium | reverse complement strand
GGCCATCCGTATAGATCCAGACAATGTGGGTGCGCATGTCACCCTCGGCAACCTGCATGACAGGTTGCGAGAATGGGACAGTGTCGAAAAACACTATAACAAGGTACTCCTGCTGGATCCTGACAACAGCACAGTGCATTGCAATCTGGGCTACCGCTGTTACGAACTCGGAAAACAGCAAGAGGCCATTGAACATTTTGAACGCGCACTCAAGGGGGACCCCCACTCCGCCAAGGGCCTTGCCGGCCTGGGTAAATGCATGCTCCGGCAAGACGATACCGACGAGGCAGTTGAATACATTGAACAGGCCCTGAAGCTGTCACCCTGGGATGTGTATGCACACATCGCCAAGGCTGAGCTGGAGACCCATCAGCGCAACTTTGACAGTGCAGCGGCCGAGTGGACGTACATCATTGAGAAACACCCCGATATGGTCGAGGGCTATATCGGACTGGCCAAGCACTACTCGGACACCGGACGTTACCAGGAAGCACACGCGCAGTTCCTGGCCGCAGAAGAACACGATATCGCCAATCTCAGGCTCTATCATGCCTGGAGCAGCCACGAAGAAAAGATTCATAACCTTGATGAGGCCGAGCGCATCGCAGAAAAGGCGGTTGAACGCTATCCAACCTACCCGGGACTGGCGATCCTAAGGGCCAAGCTGGCGCGCAGACGCAAGGACTACGCAGGCGCACTGGAACTACTCGAGCAAGCTGACAGCGAAGCCATCGAAAGCCAGATGATCAAGGCAGGCTACCTGTTCGAACTGGGCGATACACTCGACAAACTGGGCCGCTACACTGATGCCTTTGCCGCCTATGATGCGGCCAACCAGGCAAAAAATAGTTACATCGGCAAGGTTTATGAGCCAAAGGTTGATGAAAACCGCTTCAGCCACTGGAAGGACTTTTATTCGCGTGAAAACGTAAGCTTATTGTCCCGCGTACCGACAACTGTGAACACAGTGGAACCCTCACCCGTCTTTATAGTCGGGTTCCCGCGTTCGGGCACCAGCCTGCTGGAACAAATTATCGGCTCTCACCCTCTCGCCGCGCCAGCGGGAGAACTGGTCTTCATAGGTGACATAGCACAGGTGGAAGCCAGTGAAATTACCGGCAGCGAGCTACCCTACCCTGACTTGTTGCTGGACGAGGCAGCACCATTGGATCAGCAGAAATTACAGGCAATGCGGGAATACTACCTCTCCAGCGTGGAATCTCTGGGGGTTACTGACAGCAACACACGTTGGGTCACCGATAAAATGCCTCACAATGCGATCCATGTGGGACTGATTTCACTGCTGTTCCCGGAGTCACCCATCATTCACATTTCCAGACACCCTTTTAACTCCTGCCTGTCGGCCTACTTTTCAAACTTTCAGTCGTCGCATCGCTACACGTCGAGTCTGGAAAGTACCGCGCAGCACTACAAGCAGGTAATGGACATGCTGGAGCACTATCGGGAAGTCGGCGTAAAGTTTCTGGAAGTTCACTACGAAGACCTGGTCACCGACCAGGAAGCAACCACGCGCAAGATTCTGGAATACATCGGCATGCCCTGGGACGACGCCTGCCTGCAGCACCACAAGAGCGAGCGGGTTGTGAAAACCGCCAGTTACGAACAGGTGACACAGAAGATTTACACCTCTTCGCTGTATCGTTACCGCAATTACCATGAGGCCGTACAGCCTCTTATCCCCATCTTAAAAACAACCATCGAACATTTTGGATACACCACGGACTAATCCTTACCTGTAGGAGCGGACCTTGTCCGCGATTTGTTTAACTGTTTAAGAACCCATCGCGGACACGGTCCGCTCCTACACAACACTCTGCAGCCATCACAAATACGGGGTTAATGCCTCCGCCAAAGGCAGAAGGTGCTGTTCATAGTTTTGCCAGCGCCCGATAAAACGGGTATGAACAGGCTCATGGATCTCCTGGCCTTTCACTACCCGTGAATTCCCTGGCTGATGAAAATCCAGACATTGCGGATCCCAGGCCAGACCGACAAACTCCAGCAGTTCCCTGCAGGCAGCTTCCGGTTGCTGCACCAGTGCTTCATACCGGACTTCCAGCATTGGCAATTCAAGTGTCTCTTTCCAGTGACGCATGAGCCGTGAGTAATGCATGTACATGAATGCCAGATCGTCCAGGCTGGCTGTGTAGGCATAATTATGACCACGTAGAAAGTTCTTGAAATAACACTCAAGACACTGATCCAGCGGATTGCGTCTGCAGTGGATGATGTACGCACGCGGGAACAGCATCCTGATCAGGCCCAGGTACTGGTAATTACCCGGCATGGTGTCCACAACGCACGTGGTTCCCTGAAATGCGCCGGCTTTCCGCTTTGCCAGATATTCGTTGGCATATTCATCAAGCTTGCTGACTGGCAGCTTGTCTATACCCAGCGGAAAATCTTTTCCTGTAACCCTTTCTATTGCATGCATGATGTTTGTAACATCTGCCAACTCACCTGCCCCGGTTACCTGCGGATGACTGGCAAGCATCTCTTCGACGAGGGTTTTGCCGGCCCGGGGCAGCCCTACAATAAAGACAGGAAGATCCGAATCGTTTGTTGCCCTGGGTAACGAGCGGAAGTTTTGTGGACTAAATGCGTCGATGAGCCTTTCGATGTCCTGCAGACTGCCGGTACGATCAAACCCTCCCCTGACCAGCCCGTTGCCCTGACGGTAATTTTCAAACGCAATATCATATGACTGCATTTCATCGTAAAGCGCACCCAGCCTGAAATATATTCTGCGCTTTACATTCCGGTCGGCTTTTTTATCGCCTAGCAGGCATTCCAGGTCAGCAATTGATTCGCGTCGTTCGTTATCGTTACCGGCCAGGCTGGCATAGGCAATCGCTATAAACACATCCCGGCTACGCCTGTCTGCAAAGGGTTGCAGTTGTTTTCGCGCGGATTCTGCCTCACCCAGCCTGTCAAGCACCTCGGTTGCACCCAGCACCGCCGCCATGAAATCCGGTTTCAGGTGTAACGCTTCACGGTAATGTTCGAGTGCGGCATTTATATTCCCCTGGAAGTGCAGTGCAACGGCAAGATTGAAGTGGGCTTCCGGTACCGTTGGGTCTGCATTCAGCACCCGGGTGAATTCCTCGACCGCTTCATCCTGGCGTCTGAGGTCGTTAAGCGCATTTCCCCTGTTGATGTGCGCTTCGATCAGTCCCGGCTTTAGCTGCAGAGCCCTGTCGTGAGCAGCCAGTGCCGAATAGGGATCACCGCCGAGACGTAGCGCATTGCCGAGATTGTCATGCAGTTCAGCAATGTCCGGGCGCAGTTGAACAGCCTTGCGGTAGTGAGAAAGCGCCTCATCTATCCGGTCGGCATCAACCAGTAGATTGCCCAGGTTAGCATGGACTTCGAAGTAGTCGTCCTTGAGTTCAAGGGCCTGACGGTAGGTCTGTATTGCCAGTTCGGTTTCGCCCTGCTCGGCAAGAGTGTCGGCGCGCGACTTGCATTCGGCTGCTTGCGTACTATTCATGGCGGGCCGCCGTCGTTACGCTCCGCATGTTCTCATCCAGGGCCCCATAAAAAAACCCGCCTTCCGGCGGGTTTCATTTATGGCTGGCGGACTAGGATTCGAACCTAGATTAGTGGTGTCAGAGACCACTGTCCTGCCGTTAGACGATCCGCCAATAAGCGGCTTAACGTTTGGAGAACTGCGGTGCACGGCGGGCCTTGTGCAGGCCAACTTTCTTACGCTCCACCTGGCGGGCATCGCGCGTCACGAAACCTGCACGTCTCAGTGTCGGACGCAGCTCACTGTCATACTTCATCAATGCACGGGTAATACCATGGCGAATGGCACCTGCCTGTCCGCTCATACCGCCGCCCCTGACGGTCACGGTAATATCAAAGTTATCCAGTAAGTTTGAAGTTTCCAGTGGCTGGCGCACGATCATGCGGGCAGTCTCGCGGCCAAAGTAAATATCGAGTGGACGCTTGTTAACGGTTATATCGCCTTTGCCCTTGCGCAGAAAAACGCGTGCGGTGGAGGTCTTACGGCGTCCGGTACTGTATAGGGTCTCGCTCATTCTGGGCTTCCTGTTGCTAACGCCATGGTTCGGCTGTCAGTCTGCTATTGATTAAAAATTCAGTGGTTTTGGCTGCTGGGCCGCGTGATTGTGATCAGGACCTGCATATACCTTGAGCTTGCGATACATGGCCCGACCCAACGGGTTTTTCGGCAACATACCCTTGACTGCCAGTTCAATAACCCTGCCGGGTGCCTTCACCTGCATTTGCTCGAAACTGGCCGATTTCAAATTACCAATGTAACCAGTGTGATGATAATAGATCTTGTCGGACGCCTTGTTACCGGTGACGTGCACCTTGTCAGCGTTCACAACAATAATATAGTCGCCTGTATCAACATGCGGTGTATAGACGGGTTTGTGCTTCCCGCGTAGACGTCGTGCCACTTCCGAGGCCAGGCGGCCTAGTGTTTTACCTTCAGCATCAACGACATACCAGTCGCGATTCACTTCATGTGCTTTTGCAGAAAATGTCTTCATGCGTATTAACTCTGGATCATGCGAAATCAAAGAGCGAGGATGTTACAAAAGACGCCTGTAACTTACAAGGTTTCTGTGCCCGAATGCGCTGTATTCCCGGATTCTCTTTCCTGCAGACAAAAAAAAGCGCGGTTAAAAACCGCGCTTGGAAAACCTCCCTTGGGGGAGGTGGAGGAGCGCTGACCGGCCAAATAGGGGGGCAGGCCAATCAGCGTGTTAGTATCTTCTAATATAATTCCTTACTTGTCAATAGGCGATTGTACAGACATACAACCGTGCAAAACCTGAAAAACAAAGAATAATCAATAAATACAATAGATTATATATTTTCTAAAAGAGGCTCTAGATTGTCAGGCGCTCCACTATCCGCCCGTTTTGCAGGTGTTCTTCAATAATCTCGTCGATGTCTTCCCGGTCTATATAGGTATACCACACCGCTTCCGGATAAATGGCCATCACCGGGCCCTCTGCGCAGCGGTCCAGACACCCGGCAGTATTAATCCTTACCCTGCCCTTGCCGGTAAGACCCAACGCCTTACAGCGCTGCTTGGCGTAATCACGCAGTTCCTGTGCGCCAAAGCGCTGGCAGCAGTCACTGCCATCAGCCCGCAAGTTGGTACAGAAAAACACGTGATACTGGTAATAGGACATACTTTGTAACAGTACCTTCGGTCCAGACACAGGAAAAAGCGCCCGCAGGCTGCGCTTACAGAATCATGCTATCTTAACCGCATGTCAGGACGTAATCAGTCGTTTATCGACCAGTGTATTGCCCAGGCCGACCAGGCCATGCGCACCGTGTTCGGCAAGCCAACCGGCTCCGGGCGAGAAAATCCGGCTGAGCCCGCCACGGAGGGTGAACTCACTGCAACCGAGAAGGCGGACAGCATCCGCCTGATGCGCGTTAATCATGCCGGTGAAGTGTGTGCACAGGCCCTCTACCAGGGACAGGCACTGACCGCACGCAACCGCGACACCCGATCAAAAATGACACAGGCCGCTATCGAGGAAAATGATCACCTCGCCTGGTGCCGGCAACGCATCCATGAACTGGGAGGGCACACCAGCCTGCTGAACCCGGTCTGGTATACCGGCTCACTGGCAATAGGCGCCGCCTCGGGAATACTCGGTGACAAGTGGAGTCTGGGCTTCCTGGCGGAAACAGAAGCACAGGTGGTAAAACATCTTGAAGGACACCTGCAGCGCCTGCCCGGGGAGGACAACAAGTCTCACGCCATTCTGGAACAAATGAAGACGGATGAAGCCAAACACCGGGCAACTGCCATCAAGGCTGGTGG
>DAOVVG010000311.1 GCA_030632175.1 Gammaproteobacteria bacterium | reverse complement strand
TGACAGGCAGCCGGTCGTCAATATCAGTTGGCAGGATGCGACCCGTTATTGCAACTGGCTCAGTGCCAGGGACGGCCTGCCGCCTGCGTACCGGGAAAGCGGGCAACAGCTCGTTGCCGTTGTACCGGCAACCACCGGTTATCGACTGCCGACCGAGGCCGAGTGGGCCTATGTCGCCAGAAAGCTTGGCCGCCGGGATGAGAGTCGCTATCCGTGGTCCGGCAGTTTCCCGCCGACAGCAACAGTTGGTAATTTTGCCGATGCCAGTATCGCCGATACGCTCGCGAACACGGTACCTGGTTATAATGATGGTTACCGGGGACCGGCACCGGTTGGCAGTTTCTCTGAATGGCCGAGCGGTTACCATGATCTTGGCGGCAACGTGGCGGAATGGACGAACGATTTTTATGCGGTCTATCCCGGTGTCTCTGAGCAGTTGGTTACAGACCCAGTCGGGCCTGCCAGCGGTGAGCACTACGCGGTACGCGGATCCAGCTGGCGCCAGGGCAGTATTGCCGAGTTACGCCTGAGTTTCCGTGATTACAGTCGGGTCGCGCGACCCGACCTGGGGTTTCGAATTGCGCGGTATGCAGAGTAGGGTGGAATGATGCGAACAGTGTTACTGATATTAACTGTACTTTTCTTCGTTACCGGAAATTCTCATGCGGCTCCGCCTGCTGAAGACGAAAGACCGGATACCATGCAGCCGGTGCCGCCTCAGGAAAAGACGGCTGAAACAGGTCGAAAAAAATCTGCGAGTCCTGCCCCCGTTTTTACGCCATCAGAAAAAATCGGTGCAGACAGCGCAGTTTCCTTTCCGGTCGATATTTAACCAGGGATGCTATGAATGAAAAAAAATTACCCCGTTGAACTGGTCTACCAGGTGTTCTCCTTGCTGATTGCATTCATCCTGGTGCATGCCCTGTACGTTACGCTTATCCGCCCGCAGGCAAGCGGCTTCCTCGAACAGGAGGCGGCGAATATGCAGGCGAATCCCGACCATGTGCAGCAGCGCTCCTTCTATGTCGTGATCAAGGACTATGAACAGGAAACCTGTTTTGTGCTGATGTTATGGGCTTTTTCCATACTTGGATTCAAGGGCAGGGCCACGTTCGCACAGCAGCAGTTGCTGGAGCAGGACCTGATGCGCCTGCCGGCGGATATGCCGGTTGGACCGGAGGATACCCGGGAGCTGGCAGCCCGCTTGCAGGATCTTCCCGCGCGGATACAAAATTACCTGTTGCCGCGAGCACTGTTAACGGCGATTGAACGTTTTGCAGCAACACGCAATGTGCAGAATGTTTCGACCGCGGCACGTGATATCTGCGAATCGGAGGGTGAACGCATGGAATCGGAACTCTCCATTATTCGCTACATTGCATGGGCGATTCCCTCGGTCGGTTTTATCGGAACAGTGCGTGGCATCGGTGATGCGCTGGGCCAGGCGCATCGCGCCGTGGAAGGTGATATTACCGGTGTCACCTCCAGCCTGGGTGTGGCTTTCAACTCGACCTTTATTGCGCTACTCATAAGTATTGTGCTGATGTTTTTCATACACCAGCTGCAATTGATGCAGGAGCGCCTGGTATTCGACAGTGAGCGTTATATTGATCACTGGTTTATCCGGCGTTTACGTGGTTGAGCGTGAATTTGTAAATTCATGTTATGAAACGCCGTCCCGTCTCACCATTTTCAATCTCCTTCCTCGATATCATGTTCTGCGGTTTTGGTGCAGTTGTTCTGCTCGTGCTGATTCTGAATACCGATACTGTGAGGGCGCGCAATGAGACCTTCAGCGACCTGAGTTCTGAAGTTATTCACCTGGAACAGGAGGTGTTAATCGGGCAGGATGACCTGGTGGTGGCACGCAACGCGATGCAGGTCACAGAGCGGCAGCAGGTCACGATGCAAGGTGAAGCTGATCAGATTATCGAGACGATCAGGGCGCTGGAAATCCAGATTGCCAAACTGGAAAATGAAACGCTGGCCAGCCGTGCACACATCAACGATTTGTCATCTGATCTGAAGACGCTTGATACCGGGAAGAAGCGCCTGGGTGCACCGGTACCCGCCGAGCGTGATGGCGGCGACAGGGTGCGGGAGTTCAGGGGGGAAGGTGACCGCCAGTATCTGACCGGCCTGAAAGCAGGTGGCAAGCGCGTGCTGATCCTGGTGGATGTATCTGCCAGTATGCTGGATGAGACGATTATCAATGTCGTGAGACGTCGCAATATGAGTACGTCGCACAAGCTCAATGCACCGAAATGGCGACGGACGCTGGCCACGGCAGACTGGCTGGTCAGTAACCTGCCGCCAACGGCGGACTTCCAGCTGTATACATTTAACACGGTTGCCCGATCTGCGCTCAAGGGATCAGATGGTAAATGGCTGCAGGCCGCCAGTCGCAGGGACGTCGATGGTGTGATCGCGGGATTACAGCAGGTGATTCCCGCCGATGGCACCAGCCTGCACCAGGCACTTGCCGTGGCAGGCAAATTGTCACCAAAGCCGGATAACATCCTGCTGGTGACCG
>DAOVVG010000172.1 GCA_030632175.1 Gammaproteobacteria bacterium | reverse complement strand
TGCTGATAAAGGCAGAGGCTATAAACTGCTCATAGGTCAACGCAGTTGGCTTGTCCTCCGTGCGCAGCCGCCGTTCTTCCATTACCACGTTGATTTCCTTCTGAAATTCCTTGTCCTGCAGATGCAGGTTGCGCATACGGTCGGCTTCCAGCTCGAAGCTGACGGCCAGCCGGCTTTTCTCCAGACGCTGGAAATAGGCGGTGTAATCCTTACTGGTAAAGGCATTCTCACGACCACCATTCTCGGAAATGATGCGGGAGAATTCGCCCGGCGGATGGGCATCAGTGCCCTTGAACATCATGTGCTCCAGCACATGAGACACGCCGGTAATGCCGTCATGTTCGTAGCTGGCACCCACCTTGTACCAGACCTGTGAGACCACTACCGGTGCACGGTGATCCTCTTTAACGACCAGTTTAAGGCCGTTATCCAGCCGGTATTCAGTGACTGCCCCTGCGGCCAGCGCGATCTGGCTGCCCAGCAGGAGGAATATTGTCAGCAAACTTCGCATGCAGTTGCTCCATATAGATAGTTAACCCGGACGGGGGGAGAATGATAGGATAACCGACCCTTGATCTCCTAATCATTCACAGATAAATAAAGACAAATAATTTCATGCTTGGTTTCGGAAAAAACAAAACATCGACCAAATCGGACAAACCTGAAAAGACCGGCTTGTTCAGACGACTCAAGGACGGTCTCTCGCGGACCCGCCAGAGCCTGACCGGCGGTGTTGCCGACCTGGTGCTGGGCAGCAAAGCAATTGACGATGAGCTGCTTGAAGAAATCGAAACCATGCTGCTGGTCGCCGATGTCGGGGTCGAGGCCACCCGCGAGATCATTGATGACCTGACCGGACAAGTGGCACGGAAACAGCTTAACGATGCCGATGCCCTGCTGGCCGCCCTGCGCACACGCATGCAGGCCATCCTCGAGCCGATCAGCCAGCCACTCATTGTCCCCGAAAATACCCGTCCCTATGTGATACTGATGGTCGGGATTAACGGTGCCGGCAAGACCACCACCATCGGGAAACTCACCCACCGTTTCCAGCAGCAGGGACTCAAGGTCATGCTGGCGGCCGGAGACACCTTTCGTGCCGCGGCGGTCGAACAACTGCAGACCTGGGGTGAGCGCAATGATGCGCCGGTCATCGCCCAGCAGCAGGGCGCCGACTCGGCCTCGGTCATTTTCGATGCACTCAACTCGGCTCACTCACGCAATATGGATGTACTGATTGCCGATACTGCCGGACGCCTGCACACCCAGACCAACCTGATGGAAGAGCTGAAGAAAATCAAGCGCGTCATGGGCAAGCTGGACGAGAACATTCCGCACGAAGTCATGCTGGTTGTGGATGCCGGCACCGGACAGAATGCACTCAATCAGGCACAGGAATTCAACGAAGCGGTCGGCCTCACCGGCATCACCCTCACCAAGCTGGACGGTACTGCCAAGGGCGGTATTATTTTTGCGATCGCAAAACAAATGAATATCCCGATACGTTTTATCGGTGTCGGCGAAGGCATTGAGAACCTGCGGGAGTTCGATGCCGGAGAATTTGTTGACGCCTTGTTTGATACCCGGCTTGACACTAAAGAAGAAAATTAACAGCACTCCCGTACCGATCATAAACAATGCCTGCAGCCCACCACCGAATGTCTAATCCATGATCCGCTTCACCAATGTCAGCAAACGCTACCCCGGCGGGTATGAAGCGTTGAGCAACATCAGCTTCCACATGGAAAAGGGTGCCATGGCGTTTCTGACCGGGCACTCCGGTGCCGGCAAAAGCACCCTGCTGAAGCTGATCGCCCTGATTGAACGCAGCACCCGTGGCCAGCTGTTTCTCGATGACCAGAATGTGTCCCGCATCAGCAAACGACGCATTCCCTACATCCGCCGCAAGATCGGCTTTATTTTTCAGGAGCACCACCTGCTGTTTGACCGCACGGTATTTGATAACGTCGCGTTACCATTGATCATTGCCGGTTACCGTTACCAGGACATCGGCCGCCGGGTGCGCGCCGCACTCGACAAGCTCGGCCTGTTAAACAAGGAGCGGCTCTATCCAGTCACCCTCTCCGGCGGTGAACAGCAACGGGTCGGCATTGCACGCGCCGTGGTCAATAAACCCATGCTGCTACTGGCGGACGAACCCACCGGCAACCTGGATCCCGAGTTGTCTCGCGAGATCATGTCACTGTTTTCCCTGTTCAATGATGTTGGTGTCAGCGTACTGATTGCCAGCCATGACATTCCCCTGATCCAGGAACTGGATTACCCGGTGCTGTCACTGGAGCACGGCCGCCTCGCAAACACGGCGGGTGCCAACGCATGAAACGTCCACGCAAGAATCTACGGCACTCGCAGCACGACTGGCGCGAGCAGTTGCGTCGCGTGCTGTCACCCCGGACCTTTCTGCAACGACACGCACAGGTGGCTCTTGAGAGCCTCGGGCGCTTGTACCGCAGCCGGGTCTCCTCTCTGATGACCGCAGCTGTGATCGCCATCGCGCTGGCCATGCCTGCCGGCCTCTATCTGCTGCTGGACAACCTCGGACGTCTCAGCGGCAGCTGGGACGGCCAGGCAAGCATGTCGGTGTTTTTAAAAAACAGTGTCCCGGCAAAGACCGCAGATGCGCTGGCAAAACGCGTTCGGGAATGGCCGGAAGTCAGTTCGGTGCAACTGGTTACACCTGAACAGGCACTCGCGGAATTCAGTGAACGCTCCGGCTTTGCGGATGTGCTTGAAGCACTGGATGAAAATCCGCTGCCGACCGTACTGGTGGTAGTGCCGGCCAGTGACTACGCTGACCCGGCCGCTGCCAGCACCCTGCGTGACCGTTTCAGCCGGCTTCCGGAAACAGAACTGGCACAACTCGACTTGCAATGGGTACAGCGACTGGCTGCCATCCTGGATATCGCCCGCCGCGGCATACTGGTCATCAGCTGCCTGCTTGCACTGGCGGTATTACTGATGATCGGCAACACCATCCGCCTGGAGATACAAAACCGCCGCGAGGAGATACTGGTCACCAAGCTGATCGGTGCGACCAACGGTTTTGTACGCCGCCCCTTTCTCTATAGTGGCATCTGGTACGGCGTACTGGGTGCAGTGATCGCCTGGGTGCTGGTCGAAACCGGCTTCCTGCTGTTGTCCGAACCGGTTGCCAATCTCGCCGGACTCTACCAGAGCGACTTCCATCTCGAGACCCTGCCCTTTCAACTATTGTGGGTGCTGGTCGCGGCGGGCATGTGCCTGGGACTGCTGGGCTCCTGGCTGGCCGTCGGCCGGCATCTGGACGCCATCGAACCCAGCTGAGTGACCTCAAGGTTCACGCTAACCAACCGATTTCATGGAACTTCCTGCTTGATTGGCACTCTATCATCCTGAGTGCTAAGATTAGAACACGCTGATATAGAGAGGCAACCCATGACACAGTCATTAGTCACCAGAAATCAAACACTTGCACTGCCACTGCCGACTGGCAGTCTGGATCAATATATCCATGCTGCTTTCAAAATCCCGGTGTTGAGTGCAGAAGAAGAGCGCTCACTGGCGTTGCGCCTGCAAAGTGAAGGTGATCTGGACGCTGCGCGTGAGCTGGTGATGTCGCACCTGCGCTTCGTGGTGCGTGTCGCACGCGGTTACAGCGGCTATGGGCTGGCGCTGGGTGACCTGGTTCAGGAGGGCAACATTGGCCTGATGAAAGCCGTGAAACGCTTTGACCCGGACGCCGGCGTTCGCCTGGTCTCCTATGCCGTCCACTGGATACGTGCCGAGATACACGAATTTGTACTGCGCAACTGGCGCATTGTAAAGGTCGCCACCACCAAGGCGCAGCGCAAGCTGTTCTTCAACCTGCGCAGTAAAAAACAACGCCTCGGCTGGCTGAATCAGGATGAAGTAAACGGCGTTGCCGAAGACCTCGGCGTAAAGCCGGAGGTTGTCATGGAAATGGAGTCGCGCCTCAGCGGTCAGGATATCGGTTTTGATTTAACAGCCGCCGATGACGGTGAAGACTCACACCACTTCGCACCGGCCGCCTACCTCACTGACGAGTCCAATGACCCGGCACTGACGATTGAACAGGCAGACTGGAACAGCGAAGCAACCAGCAACCTGTCAACCGCAATGGAACAACTCGACGACCGCAGCCGGACCATTCTTCAGGAACGCTGGCTGGCTGACAAGAAGAGTACATTGCACGAGCTCGCTGCACGTTACGATATTTCCGCCGAGCGGATTCGGCAGCTGGAGAAAAATGCCATCAGCAAGCTGAAGAAAACCATGCTTGCCTGAGCAGGTTCTTCACAACCGAAATACAAACGGCCCTGCGGGGCCGTTTTTTGTTGCCGCGAATTACCGGGTTTGCCAACACCCGGATGCCTGCATCCATAACTGGCAGATATTCCAGATAAAAATCCGGAAATGAAATTACCCCGGCAAGACTGGACGTCCGTCAAAGAGGAATGCATTTGCAACATCTGATGTTCTACAACACCTGAAATCAGCAACACAAGACGGCGAAAGGGTTGGGGTATAATTCCAGTATTATTCGGTATTGCCCAATGAGTACAAAACAAGGTGATAAAAAGCATTAGAGGTATTTTGATATACACAGCGATCATCCTGATCGCTTCAATTGTGTATTTCGTCTATGCCTATACGGTGTATCCACCGGTACCCGAGCGGGAAACGTTTCTTAGCGAGGTAGGCGAAGGTTTTGGTGAGGTCGGATTATGGGCTTTGCTCTTTATTTATGCCCGTACCCTGTTGAAACTGGTGATAGGCAAAGGCGCACTGGTAAAGCGTATCCTTCCAGACTATTCGCCACCTGCAACAGCGTCGATTTTCCAGCAGCTACTCGGTCTATTGGACAGGACTCATATCTACGTCGGGATCGCGACCGTCGCGATTATTCTGCTGCACATCGCACTAATGGGTGTGCCGATGAAGATTTTATTCTTTCCGGTTGTATTGGCACTGGTCGTTTGGCAAGGATTGTTCGGCATGTTTCTCACATGGCGGTATTCTCCAAAAGAACTGAAGAGATTCTCCTATCTGGTCCATGCCCAGTTTCTCACCGGGATCATGATAGGCATATTTGCCTATTTTGGGCACCTTCTAATTGATGATTAACAGGCAATACCATTCCTGATCCAGGTTTTGACCTGGCGACCATTTCCGGTCATTTAGTCGCTGCAGGTTCAACCGTCAATAAAAGGAGACGGAGGAAATAAATACGCCCCCCTTTTCCAAACAATCCTGAATACGTCATACTTGACCTATGTCAACGACAATATCTTGCTGATATGACAGTGTTGCCGTGTGTATTGGAGGCAAGCATGAATGGGGCAAAGGCTTATTTTCAGGGTCTGCTGGTTGTTCTGGCCGTTGGCCTGTTGACAGCACAGCAGCTCCGGGCGGATGAAATCAGCCGCGCTACGATGCTGAGTGTCTCCTGCGCGGGTTGCCACGGGACCGACGGCAAAAGTCCCGGCTCCATCCCCAGCATCGGTGGCAAATCATCTGACTTCATTGCAACAGCGCTCCGGCAATTCAGTACCGGCGAG
>DAOVVG010000151.1 GCA_030632175.1 Gammaproteobacteria bacterium | reverse complement strand
GGATGAAACGCAGGCGGCTGAACTGAAGCGGGCCGGACTGGATTATTACAACCACAACCTGGATACCTCGCCGGAATTTTACGGCGATATTATTACCACGCGTAGCTACGATGACCGGCTGGAAACGCTGAAGCATGTACGTGATGCCGGTATCAATGTCTGTTGTGGCGGCATTGTCGGTATGGGTGAAAGCCGGGCGGACCGGGTGTCAATGTTGTGCGAACTGGCCAACCTGCCGGAACATCCGGGTAGCGTACCGATCAATCAGCTGGTGAAGGTGGAAGGTACGCCGATGGATGAACAGACGGATATTGAAGCGCTTGAGTTTGTCCGTACCATTGCCACCGCGCGCGTGCTGATGCCGGCCTCCTACGTGCGTTTGTCCGCTGGCCGATCCGAAATGACGGATGAAATGCAGGCGCTGTGCTTCTTTGCCGGTGCGAACTCCATTTTCTACGGTGAGAAATTATTAACGACCGGAAACCCGGATACGGCAAGGGATGACGCCCTGTTTGAAAAGCTCGGTTTGCATCCAGCGTAAAAAGGTATTTTTGCAGGAGCGGACCGTGTCCGCGATTTTTTAAACCACCGATCGCGGACACGGTCCGCTCCTACAATATTTTTATATATTTCTGGCCATGAAAAACCTCGCCCGACAACTGCAGGACCGCAGGCAGCAGCAACTCTACCGCTCGCGGCTGGTTGTCGATACGCCGCAGGGGGTGAACGCTCGCATTGATGGCAGGGATTACCTGTCTTTCTGCAGTAATGATTACCTCGGGCTTGCGAATCATCCGGACATCGTCGCAGCCTTTCACCGCGGGCTGGACGAGTTTGGCAGTGGCAGCGGCTCCGCACATTTGATCACCGGACACAGTCGCGCCCATCACGCGCTTGAAGAAGAACTTGCCGCATTTCTGCAGCGGCCGCGGGCACTGCTGTTTTCCACCGGGTACATGGCAAACCTTGGCGTGATGTCAGCCTTGCTGGGCCGTGGCGATCGGGTATTTTCCGATCACACCAATCATGCGTCACTGCTGGATGGTGCCCGCCTGAGTGGTGCGCGCCTGCTGCGTTATCGCCACAGTGATGTCGATGATCTTGAGTCGCGCCTGGTCAATGCGCAGGCCGGTGAATTGCTGGTGGCGACCGATGGTGTGTTCAGCATGGACGGCGACATTGCGCCGCTGGAGAAACTGGCCAGGATTGCGGCACGTCATGACGCCTGGCTGATGGTCGATGATGCGCATGGTCTTGGTGTAACGGGGCCGGGCGGACGTGGCAGCGTTGCGCAGGCCGGACTCGATAGCACACAGGT
This sequence comes from Gammaproteobacteria bacterium, assembly GCA_030632175.1. GTDB lineage: Bacteria > Pseudomonadota > Gammaproteobacteria > UBA9214 > UBA9214 > UBA9214. The sequence continues at coordinate 4,980 of DAOVVG010000151.1, read as the reverse complement.
GCCGGTGCTGATGGGGACGCTGGGCAAGGCGGTAGGCACCTTTGGCGCCTTTGTTGCCGGCAGTGATGAATTGATAGAAACACTGATACAGGAAGCACGTACCTATATTTATACAACGGCACCGCCGCCGGCGCTGGCAACTGCAACCCGCGTTGCGCTGCAGCTGGTCCAGGAAGAGGACTGGCGGCGTGAACAATTACAGCTGCTGGTAAAACGGTTTCGTCGTGGTGCGCAGCAGCTGGGGCTGGCGTTGTGTGATTCAGAAACACCAATACAGCCGTTGATAACCGGCGCAGCAGCAGAGGCATTACGACTGAGCCGGGCGTTGCGTGAACAGGGTATCCTGATTACGGCTATCCGTCCGCCGACGGTGGCAGAAGGCAAGTCGCGACTGCGGATTACTTTTTCAGCAGCGCACACAGAGCAGCAGGTTGACCGTTTGCTGGAGGCGCTTGAACCTATCATGGTTGCCGGTCTGGCCACTGGCGGCGGGTAAACCATGTCGCTGTATACGCAAACGTCCGGTACCGGACCCGCGCTGATCCTGATCCATGGCTGGAGTCTGCATGGCGGTATCTGGGAGCAGCTGGTGCCGTTGCTGGAGCCGCATTTTCGTGTCACCTGTGTTGACCTGCCGGGACACGGGCGCAGTGACTGGCGGGGCGAGGAAACACTCGATGCCATGGTCGACGCGGTATTGTCGGTCGCCCCGGCAGAAGCGGCCTGGCTGGGCTGGTCGCTGGGCGGGCTGGTCGCTGCCCGGGCAGCGTTAATGGCGCCCGCGCGGGTTAGCGCGCTGGTAGAGATGGCCAGCACCCCGTGCTTTGTTCGCAAACCGGGTTGGCAGAGCGCCATGCTGCCTGCTTTGCTGGATACGTTTGCAGCAGAGCTGGCAGAGGATTATGTGCGCACCCTGAATCGTTTTCTGGCGCTGCAGGTACGCGGCAGTGACGGTGCCAGCGAGGTATTGAAGACGCTGCGTGCCCTGATGCTGGTACACGGTGAACCGAACCCGGAGGGTTTACGTGCTGGTCTTGAAGTGCTGCGGACTGCAGATCTGCGTGACAGTCTGGGGCGCATTGATTGCCCGGCATTGTTGCTGATGGGTGAACGAGACACGCTGGTGCCGGTGAATGCCGGGCAAGCGGCCTGCGAATTATTTCCCGCTGCGCAGTTGCAAGTGGTTGCCGGTGCAGGTCATGCACCATTTATAGCGCAACCGGAAATGGTTGCCGGGTTGATTACCGGATTTTTGTGTGAGGATGTCGCACAGGGTTGTTAATTTAAACCTGTAGGAGCGGACCGTGTCCGCGATTGCGGTGTATAAAAAACCATCGCGGACACGGTCCGCTCCTACACTAATATTTATGCATTTACACAAGCAGGCATATGACAGAACAAAACAATCAATTCCGGATAGACAAGCAGCTGGCGCGGCGTGCGTTTGACAGGGCGGCGGATACCTATGACGGGGTTGCCGAATTGCAGTGCGAAATTGGTGACCGTCTGATCGAGCGGCTCGATTACATACGTCAGCAGCCACGTCGTATTCTGGATCTTGGCGCGGGCACCGGTTTTTTTACTGCTGCGTTGTTAAAGCGCTACCGCAAGGCAGATGTCGTTGCCCTGGATATTGCCGAACGCATGTTGCAGCGCGTTCAGGGGCGCGGTGGCTGGTTCCGGAGGCCGCGGTGCGTGTGTGCGGATGCCGAGTCATTGCCGTTTGCGGATGACAGTTTTGATTTTATTTTTTCCAACCTGATGTTGCAGTGGTGTGGCGATCTGCAGGCGACGCTGACGGAGCTGCGCCGGGTGCTGGCGCCGGGTGGCCTGTTGATGTTCACCACCTTTGGCCCTGACACCCTGATGGAACTGCGTGCCAGCTGGGAAGCAGTTGATGGTTATACGCACGTCAACGCCTTTGTTGATATGCATGATGTCGGTGATGCGCTGCTGGCGACGCAGTGGGCGGAACCAGTGATGGATTCGGAGCGCATTACCGTGACCTATCGGGCGTTGCGTACCCTGATGCAGGACCTGAAACATATTGGTGCACACAATGTCACGGCTGGCCGCGCGCGTGGCTTGACCGGCAAACAACACATGCAGCAACTGGCCGAGGCCTATGAGCGGTTTCGCGAGGACGGCGTGCTGCCGGCCAGTTACGAGGTGGTCTATGGACATGCCTGGTCACCGGTAAACAAACATGCGGCTGCCGGCAACGAGGTTTCGCTGGCCAGTTTGCAGTCGTCCGGCCCGGCCACCGGCCATGACTGATTGCCGCGGCTATTTTATTACCGGCACTGATACTGATGTAGGCAAGACAGTGGTGACGCTGGGGCTGATGCAGGCAATGCAGGCCCGTGGATGCCGTGTTGCGGCTATGAAACCGGTGGCGTCCGGCTGCGAATCGACCCCGGCCGGGCTGCGCAATGATGATGCGTTGCGCCTGCAGCGGCAGGCCTCTGTTGAATTGGAATATACGCAGCTCAATCCCTATTGTTTTGCCCCGGCAGTCGCCCCGCATATTGCCGCTGAGCAGGCCGGCGTGCAGCTGGAGATTAATGAAATATGTATAAAATATAAAGAGATACGAAAAATATCGGACTGCGTGCTGGTTGAGGGTGCGGGTGGCTGGCAGGTCCCGTTGAATGCTGATGAGACACTTGCCGACCTTGCCCGTGTGCTGGGTCTGGACGTGATCCTGGTGGTTGCGATGCGGCTGGGCTGTCTGAATCATGCCCTGCTGACCGCGCAATCCATTACCGACAGTGGCTGCGAGCTGGCCGGCTGGGTCGCCAACCGCATACTGCCAGAATCACAATCAGAATCACAAGCCGCAGCAGCTAATATCCACGCGTTGGACATGCGACTGGCCTGTCCGAGACTGGGATCTATTCCTTATCAGGAAGGGGTTTCTACCAAATTTGTGGCGGATTGCCTGGCCGTTTGAATGGCTACGAATACCTGAGTGTTTTACTCAATTGAACCTTAGAGAACTCTAATATACAATGCGCGCTCTGTTTTTAGGGTGGCCAGGCCGACGTGGCCTTGGGCATGGCAGTGATAGAGCTCGTATTTGATCCTTCAGGCCAGGACCGTCACTGGGTGATTCGTCCGAACCGGTCCCTCTCCTGGCAGTGGGCGGTTAGGGTCTATGCAGTCATTTCTCTGTGTTGTGCGGGAATTGGTATTGCATTTGCCCTGCACGGATTTTGGACGGTGTTGCCATTTGCCGGTTTTGAAGTTGTTGTCCTGGGGATTGCTTTTTATCTGTGTCTTGCACGCAGTCAGGTACGTGAAATCGTCTCGGTTAATGCGGACATAGTCACGGTAGAGAAGGGGCGTGACAGTCTGCAGGAACATTGGGAATGCCCGCGCGCATGGGCGCGCATATCGCTGGAGCGTTCACCGATAGCCTGGTATCCAAGCAGGTTGGTGATTGCCTTCCAGGGCAGGCAGGTAGAAATTGGCAGGTTCCTGGCAGAACAGGAACGGCGTGAGTTGGCGGATGAGCTTGAACAGACTATCCGCCATAAAGACTGGCGTTTGATGCCGTCCGGGTGACGGTAGCACTGAATGGATTTTTTAAAAAAATTTATAAACTACTTAGTGTTGGGAGATCGATGCATGTTCGCTAAAACGCTTAAAGGCGCCTTGTGCAGTTTATGGGGTGTGTTCCTCCTGCTGGGTGCAGGAAATTCCTACGCAGATTATGCGGTAAACCTCGTAAAGGGTGTGACGGATATCAGTCACAAGGTCTATGACCTGCATATGCTGATCTTCTGGATCTGTGTTGTCGCCTGTGTGCTGGTGTTTGCTGTCCTGATTTACTCCATCTTCACGCATCGCAAGTCCAAGGGTGCGGTTCCTGCAACCTTTCATGAAAGCACTACGGTTGAGATCATCTGGACCACCATCCCGTTCCTGGTACTGGTCGCTATGGCAGTGCCGGCAACCACGACCCTGCTGGCTCTGGAAGACACCCGTGACTCGGATATGTCCATCCAGATCACCGGCTACCAGTGGAAGTGGAAGTACGACTACCTGGACGAAGGCATCAGCTTTTTCAGTGTCCTGACCACGCCGCGTGACCAGATTGATGGTGATGCGCCGAAAAATGATACCTATTTGATGGATGTTGATAATCCTGTCGTTGTACCCATCAACAAGAAGATCCGTTTCCTGATCACCTCCAATGATGTCATCCACTCATGGTGGGTGCCGGATCTTGGCTGGAAACAGGATGCTGTGCCGGGCTTCATCAACGATGCCTGGACCGAGCTGAAGGAACCCGGTACCTATCGCGGCAAGTGTGCCGAGTTGTGCGGCAAGGACCACGGCTTTATGCCCATCGTGCTGGTTGCCAAGACGCAGGAAGATTACGACGCCTGGGTTGAGGAACAAAAGGGTGCCGCCGCTGCTGCTGCCGATGCATCTACCCAGACGCTGACCATGGACGAGCTCATGGCCAAGGGCGAAGCTGCCTACAACACCAGTTGCGCTGCCTGCCACCAGGCCAATGGTGCCGGTATTCCGGGCGTGTTCCCGGCGATTGCCGGCAGTGCGATTTCCACCGGTGATGTTGCCGGTCACATTGACATTGTAGTGAACGGCAAGGCCGGCACCGCCATGCAGGCCTTTGGCGAACAGCTGAGCGCCGTGGATCTTGCTGCCATCATTACCTATGAGCGTAATGCTTTTGGCAACAATGCCGGTGACATGGTGCAGCCTGCCGACGTAGTCGCTGCTAAATAAGAATATTTCAGAATATATAAAGTAAGTGGAGAGATGACGCTATGAGTACAGCAACCACACACGACGACCATCACGATCACGGCGCACCCAGCGGCCTGATGCGCTGGGTCAAGACCACCAACCACAAGGATATCGGTACCCTGTACCTTTGGTTCGCCTTTATTATGCTGATGGTTGGCGGCGCGATGGCTATGGTCATCCGCGCTGAATTGTTCCAGCCGG
>DAOVVG010000094.1 GCA_030632175.1 Gammaproteobacteria bacterium | reverse complement strand
CTTGCGGCAAGAATAATTTATTCCCGGTCGAGGCTGTTGCCAAGTAGTTGTCCCAGTTGTTGCCCTAACTGTACTGGTGCGCCGGCTTGCAGTTGCTTGACCCAGTCAACGCGGTTCGGACCAAATAGCAAAATCACCGTTGAGCCCATGTTAAAGCGTCCCATTTCCTCGCCGCGCCGGAGATCCACTGCCGGACTGTCTTTCAGGTCATATCGGGTGCGCAGCAGGCGCATACCCATGGATGGGTTAACCAGTCCGCCCCATACCGTCTCCATGCAGGATACAAAAATGGCGCCCACCATGATTAATGCCATCGGCCCGGCGGGGGTGTCAAACAGGGTCACCAGTCGTTCGTTGCGGGTAAACAGGCCGGGGATTGCACGGGTGGTGTGCGGAGCAACACTGAACAGTCGGCCGGGAACGTAAGTCGTTTCCAGCAGTTGTCCCGGACAGGGCATATGAATGCGGTGATAGTCACGTGGTGAGAGATACAGTGTGGCAAATTTTCCGTTGTCGAAATCAGCGGCCCGTTCCCTGTCATTGCCGAGTAGATCAGCGAGCGAGTAGTCCCGTCCCTTGGCCTGTATCAGCCTGCCGGCGTGAATGTCACCCGCCTGGCTGACGCGCCCGTCTACCGGACTGACAATAGCGTGCGGGTTTTCCGGGAATGTGCGTGAGGCCGGCTTCAGTGCGCGAGTAAAGAAACTGTTGAAGTCGGCATAATCCTCGGCGTTGGCCGCTTCTGCTTCGGACATATCAACATTGAAATGCTTTATAAACAGCCGGATTAACGGATTCTTCCAGCAGTCACTGCGCCAGCGGGTGGCACCGCGCACCAGTCGGGACAGAAGTTGATGAGGCAGTACCGCCAGTGGCCAGGATTTCAGCTTATCCAGCAGGCTGGCATCATTGTCTGACATGGTGTGTGTTTTTGTCTGTGACGTAATGTGAATGCAACATGTGTTTAGTGTCGTTCTGGTAACCGGATCGGGTAAGTTTAAAACAATTGTTTGCCTGTGCAGTCACGCACATGGACGGGACGCATTTAATGGTGGTGATGGGGATGATCTTCACCGGTTTTGCGAATGACCGGTGCCGTCGTGGTTAGATTGCTGCCATTGCTGCGATGGATTGTCAGGGTAGCCGAGCCACCCTCAGCGAGCGGACGCCGCGGGTCGAATAACATCAAGTGCAGGCCGCCGGGTTCCAGGGTGAGCTGACCGCTGACGGGAATCTCAAGTTGATTGACCGGCAGCATGCGCGCAACGCCATCCTCGATGACAGTCCGGTGGATCTCGGCACCTTCAAAGTCGGGGCTGCTGATAGCAGTAACGGTGATAGTGCTGTCACCCGTATTGAGCAGTGTCAGGTAGCCTGCCAGCACACGGGCAGTGGGCGGGGCTTCGCGGATCCAGGGTTCGCTGATCTGCAGGTCTGGATCTGCACTGGCCGGTGATATCCCGGCTAACAGTGTCAGAATGGCAAAGACATGAAAGAAGCAGGTCTTCATTGATAGGCCTGCAACATTTTTCTGAAATTGTCGGTGATGGCATCAGCAGACAGCGGCGGGCTGAATACCGCGTGGTAACGGCCATCCGGATCAAACAGAAATACGCTGGCAGTGTGGTCTACCAGGTAGCCGCTGGCCCCGTTCTCTGTCTCTACGCGAAGGTGCATTACACCGAGTTGCCTGGTTAATTGATCAATACCCTCGGCTGTGCCGGTGACGCCGATAAAGTCACTGTTAAAATAGCTGACAAATTGCGCCAGTTGCGCGGGCGTGTCGCGTTCAGGGTCAACGCTGACAAAGACAAAACGAATGTCTTCTTCAAGATCACCGAGTTTGTGTGCCACGCTGTTCAGAACGGACAGTGTGGTCGGGCACACATCGGGGCAGTGAGTGTAACCAAAAAACACAAATGACCAGCGCTGCCCAAGTGCATTATTGTCAAAAACTGCGCTGTTGTGGTCTATTAGCGAGAAGGGCAGTATCTCTCTGGCTGCCGGAAACCGGGTGGCCTCAAGCTCATCGGGGACTGACTTGTGTTCTAATACCGCTCGAGCCGCCCAGATGCCGGCTGCCGTCGCGAGTGCGACTACAATGATGGCTGTCAGGACGCGCTTGAACCCGGATGGTTTGTTGTCGGTGGACATGGGCGGCGATTATTCCACAACAGCCGCCTGCGATACACTGTTTTGATGTGGCGAACCGGCTGACAGAACCCCGGCACCCATCAACAGCTGCGGCCGGCAGACAGTCCCGTCATGTAGCTTGTACAAATACAATCAACAAGCAGCAACAGGTTTCGGTAGAGATGACTCGACCAGAAAAAACAGCACGGGCACTTATAAAGTGGGGTGCCGACCGGTTTGACGAGGCCGGGCTGGTCTATGGCCACGGCACTGACAACGCCCTTGATGAGGCGGCTTCGCTGGTACTGCACAGTCTGGCGATTGGCTATGATCAGCCAGACTCGGTACTGGATGAAAAGCTCAGTGATACAGACTATGTACGCGCCCGGGAACTTCTCGAGCGACGCGTGAATACCCGTCGCCCGGCAGCCTACCTGATGGACGAGGCCTGGTTTGCGGGTATGCCGTTTTTTGTTGATGAGCGTGTGCTGGTGCCGCGTTCGCCAATTGCCGAGTTGATTGCGGCACGGTTTGAGCCCTGGATAGATCCGGATCGGGTCGACAGGATAGTTGATATTGGCACTGGCAGTGGCTGTATTGCGATTGCCTGTGCAGCCGCTTTTCCGCAGGCTATAGTTGATGCCACTGATGTGTCCTGCGATGCACTGGATGTTGCACGCATCAATATAGCGCGACACGGGCTGGAAGGGCGCGTGAATCCGGTCGAGTCTGATTTGTTTTCGGCGCTTGATGGAAAGAGCTATGACATTATTGTTTCCAATCCGCCCTACGTGTCGCGGGAGGAAGTCGAACAGCTGGCTGATGAATACCATCATGAGCCGGCATCCGGATTGCTCGCCGGAGAGGATGGCCTGGATATTGTCGTGCGCATGCTGAAGGAATCTGCGAAGTACCTGGCGGCAGACGGGATACTTGTCGTCGAGGTGGGTTATTCCCATGAGGCCTTGCAGGCACAGTACCCGGAGGTGCCATTCGTCTGGCTCGATTTTGAAAAAGGGGGGGCAGGCGTGTTTCTACTGGAAGCGGCGGTTCTGGCACATTACCAGCCAATATTTGACAGCGTGGCGCTGCAACGTGGAACTAACTGAAGAATAGCTGATGAGGTGATGGGAAATGAATGGACAACCAAAAACCGCGGAAGAATATGTCCGGCTTGTCGATCAGGCGCTGGATGAACTTGGAGATATTCTTGAGGCGGCCAGTTACGACTTTGATGAGGTCGAGAGCAACCTGGATTTTATCGAGGCGCTGAAAAAGGAGCTGACCGAAATGCGAGCGTCGATGAGGGATGGCAGTTACCAGTTCGGGCGTAATGACTTGCCCTTAATGCGCATCGTGAAGAAGCGCACAGAAAAGGAGCTGCCTTGTATTCGGCTGTTTTACATTATCAACCAGACCCACAGACAGGGTCTGGATACATCTGGCATCTGATGCCGGTCGCAATCAGCAGCCGGTTCTCAGCCCTTGGGACGATAGACCAGTCCGGGCTTGATGAGCAGTTCATCCTTGTTAAGCTGGTCGAGCGGGAATTCACCGTCAACACTCTTGGCTACCCGATCAAATACATAGGTACAATTGCCTGATTCGATGGTCTGGAAGATTGGCTGCCCCAGGTAGTTGCCGACCTGTGAACGGTGATGTGTATCTGATTGCGCCACGATAATCTCCTTGGTGACTGGTTCTGGATTGTGCATCAAGACTATCGGTTGCTGATATCATACCTTTAATCAACAGGGGGGCGACGCTACCGCCGAGAGTCGCTACAATAGATCCATGTCAGGAAACAGTTTTGGAAAGTTGTTCACGGTCACCGGTTTTGGCGAGAGCCATGGTCTGGCGCTGGGCTGTATTGTCGATGGCTGTCCGCCGGGCCTGCCGCTGAACGAAGCTGACCTGCAGGTCGATCTGGACCGGCGCAAACCCGGAAAATCAAGGCATACCACACAGCGACGTGAGTCCGACGAGGTGCAGATTCTGTCAGGCGTATTTGAAGGAAAGACCACCGGTTCACCCATTGGTCTGATCATTCATAACACGGACCAGAAATCGAAAGACTACTCAAAAATAAAGGACCGTTTTCGCCCCGGTCACGCAGATTACACTTACCAGCAGAAATACGGCATCCGCGACTACCGTGGAGGCGGCCGGTCCTCGGCGCGTGAAACCGCAATGCGTGTTGCCGCAGGCGCCATTGCCAAGAAATACCTGAAGCAGAAATATGGTACCGAAGTGCGTGGTTATCTGGCACAGCTCGGGCCTCTGAGCCTTGAACTGAAAGACTGGTCTGCCGTAGAAGAAAACCCGTTTTTCTCGCCTGACCCGGCGCGCGTTGCCGAGCTGGAAGAATACATGGACGCATTACGCAAGTCCGGGGACTCGGTTGGTGCACGCGTTAACGTGGTGGCGACCGGTGTGCCCACGGGGTTGGGAGAACCGATCTTTGATCGGCTGGATGCCGATATCGGACACGCGATGTTGAGCATCAATGCGGTCAAGGGCGTCGAGATAGGCGCCGGCTTTGACTGTGTTGAGCAGAAGGGAACCGAGCACCGCGATGAAATTACCCCGGGCGGGTTTCTGAGTAACAATGCCGGTGGTGTGCTGGGCGGTATTTCGAGTGGTCAGGATATCCTGATCAGTATTGCGCTGAAGCCAACCTCAAGTATCCGTATTCCAGGACAGACTATCGATATACAGGGTCAGCCGGTTGAGGTCGTCACAACCGGTCGGCATGATCCCTGTGTTGGTATACGCGCGACGCCGATTGCAGAAGCCATGCTGGCCATCGTCCTGATGGACCACGTATTGCGGCATCGGGCACAGAATATGGATGTCAATTCCGACACGCCGCTTGTCCCTCCAGCAGCTGACGTTTGACAGACGATACTGCCTGACTAATCGCGGTTACTGCGTGACATGATTTACTGGCGACTGTCCGGTTTTTACCTGTTCTATTTTGCCTCCCTCGGTGCCTTGATTCCCTACTGGAGTCTGTACCTGAAGTCGCTCGACTTCAGTATTACCGAAATCGGGCAACTGATGGCAATTCTGATGGCGACCAAGATCGTGGCACCGAATGTCTGGGGCTGGATCGCCGATCACACCGGTCAGCGCATGACGATCATCAGGGTGGCATCGCTGCTGGTGGTGATTTCGTTTGCGGGTGTCTTCATCAGCGATGCATTCTGGTGGCTGGTGGTGGTGCTGGTGGTGTTCAGTTTTTTCTGGAACGCGACATTACCGCAGTTTGAGGCGACCACCATGAGTCACCTCGGGGATGAAATGCACCGCTACAGCGGTATTCGACTGTGGGGGTCGGTGGGCTTTATTGTGGCGGCTGTGGGTCTGGGTACCTTGTTGGGGTTCTTCAGTGTTGCGGTGTTGCCGTATGTGCTGCTTGCCCTGTTCGTGCTGATCTGGCTGAACAGTCTGTGTGTTCCGGAGTCAGCGGCAGGGCATCTGCAGATCGATCAGGAGCCACTGCGCAAGGTACTGCAGCGGCCAGTGGTGCTTTCCCTGCTGGGCGTGTGTTTTCTGATGCAGGCCAGCCATGGTGCGTACTACTCCTTTTTCAGTCTGTACATGGATGGATTCGGTTATTCCACCACGGTCATCGGGCAGCTCTGGGCACTGGGGGTGCTCGCCGAGATCGGTGTGTTTTTGCTGATGCCGGTGTTGATGCCCCGGTTTGGTGCCTATAAGCTGCTGCTGCTGGCCGTGGTTTTGACGACGTTGCGCTGGCTGCTGACAGCGCTCTATGCGGATAACCTGTTTATTATTATCTTTAGTCAATCCCTGCATGCAGCCAGTTTTGGCCTGTATCACGCGGTGATGATTTTTCTCATCCACTCGTTATTTACCGGCAGCCACCAGGGGCGCGGCCAGGCCCTGTACAGCAGCATCAGCTTCGGTGCCGGGGGTGCAGCGGGTAGCCTGGTCAGTGGTTATCTGTGGACCGGACTGGGTCCCCAGTCCATGTACCTGGTGGCTGCAGTCACCAGCCTGTGTGCGGTTGCTGTGGTGCTTTTCTTTGTCAGGGAGATCCCCGATGGCAGGGCAGACTTGATCTAGGAGATGCAGGACATATCCTATATAATTGCCTGTTTAACCAATCATATTTATTGCCGGATCAGGATCGATGTCCAACAAGACGTTGTACGACAAACTTTGGGACTCGCACCTTGTTCGCGAGGACGAGCACGGTACGGGGTTGATCTACATTGATCGTCACCTGATCCACGAAGTGACATCGCCACAGGCTTTTGAAGGCCTGCGCTTGGCAGGACGCAGGCCGTGGCGTGTTGATTCCATCCTTGCGGTGCCTGATCACAATGTGCCGACAACCCGGCGCAGTGAAGGTATTGCGGATCCTGTTTCCAGGATACAGGTGGAAACGCTTGATCAGAACTGCACGGACCTGGGGATTACCGAGTTCCTGATGAACGATCCCCGCCAGGGTATCGTTCATGTCATTGGCCCGGAGCAGGGAGCCACATTGCCGGGCATGACGGTTGTTTGCGGAGACTCGCATACTTCTACACACGGTGCCTTCGGTGCGCTCGCTTTCGGAATTGGTACCTCCGATGTCGAACATGTGCTGGCGACACAGTGCCTGATCATGAAAAAATCGCAGAATCTTGAAATCCGTGTTGACGGGCAACTGGTGCCGGGAGTTTCTGCCAAGGATGTTGTACTTGCCATTATTGGCAAGACTGGAACGGCGGGTGGAACCGGATGTTCAATCGAGTTCACCGGCCCTGTCATGCAGGGCCTGTCGATGGAAGGACGCATGACTGTGTGCAACATGGCAATTGAGGCCGGAGCCCGTGCAGGCATGGTTGCCGTCGATGACACAACGGTCAATTACCTGGCGAATCGTCCGTATGCGCCAACCGGTGAATTATGGGACCGGGCCGTCGCCAGCTGGCAGCAATTACACAGCGATCCGGATGCGGTTTTTGAAAGAACAGTCACGCTGGACGCGAGTACCCTGAAGCCACAGGTAACCTGGGGCACATCACCGGAAATGGTCATCCCGGTTGATGGCGTCATACCGGACCCGGACAATGAGCCGGACAGCATAAAGCAGGAGGGCATGCGTAAGGCACTGGCCTATATGGATCTGAAACCCGGTACGGCGGTTACCGATATTCGTCCGGACCATGTGTTTATCGGATCCTGTACCAATGCACGTATTGAGGACCTGCGCGCAGCTGCCAGCGCGGTGCGTGGCCGCAAGGTTGCCAGGAATATTAAACAGGCGCTGGTCGTCCCTGGTTCCGGACTGGTCAAGCGCCAGGCGGAGGCGGAAGGTCTGGATGATATTTTCAAATCCGCGGGGTTTGAATGGCGGGAACCGGGCTGTTCAATGTGCCTGGCTATGAACGCAGACCGTCTGGAACCCGGTGACCGCTGCGCATCCACCTCTAACCGAAATTTTGAAGGCCGGCAGGGGCGGGGAGGACGCACGCACCTGGTCAGCCCCGCAATGGCTGCAGTGGCAGCTGTTACCGGTCACTTTTCAGATATCCGCAAAGAACAGGATTAAGGCATGGAGAAGTTTGACAAACACAGTGGTCTGGTTGTGCCGCTAGATCGACATAACGTCGACACAGATGCGATTATTCCCAAACAGTTTCTGAAGTCCATCAAGCGCAGCGGCTTTGGCCCCCATCTGTTTGATGAGTGGCGTTACCATGATCACGGCGAACCCGGCATGGATGATACACAGCGGAAAAAAAATCCGGATTTCGTTTTGAATCATCCGCGTTACGAGGGCGCGAACATCTTGCTGGCGCGACATAATTTTGGTTGCGGGTCTTCTCGTGAGCATGCTGTATGGGCACTGCTGGATCATGGTATTCGTGTGATACTGGCGCCGAGCTTTGCGGATATCTTTTTCAGTAACTGCTTCAAAAACGGTGTGCTTCCCATCGTGCTGGATGAAGATACGATTGACCGCCTGTTTACAGATGTTGATGCCACTCACGGCTATCAAATGACGGTGGACCTGCCGGCGCAGCAAATTCATCTTCACGACGGTGAAATCCTTAATTTTGATGTTGACCCGTTTCGCAAGGATTGCCACATACGCGGACTCGACGATATTGGTCTGACACTGGAACACTCGGCTGAAATTCGCGGCTTTGAGGAAAAACACCGGCATAAAGCGCCCTGGTTATTTGATGTAACTAATTAGATT
>DAOVVG010000001.1 GCA_030632175.1 Gammaproteobacteria bacterium | reverse complement strand
AGCAGCTCAGAACCTTTTTGTATCGATACCCTCAGCTTTGAACAGTGGCTGCAATGGATATTTTTGCCGCGTATGAAACAGATTCTGGAGTATAGAAAACCGTTACCGGCAAAAAGCGGGATTTTTGTCTATGCGCAGGAGCAGCTTCGCAAGCAAGACCCTCCGGCTGGCAAGCTGCTGTCGCAGATCAAGCGATTTGATGACCTGATCAGTATCCAGTCGGGCGTAAAACGACACTAGCCGGGTTCTGGCTGCTTTCGGTCAGCACTCCCATGGCGCATTATGTATTTCATCAAGGTGAATTGAAGGGCCGCTGAATTTGCTCAGCCGGTTTGTTTCAGGAGAACAGTAATGACAGACACAGTAACGCTGACGATTGATGGCAAGGAGCATACCCTGCCGGTTGTTCAGGGAACGGAGGGGGAGCGTGCTGTTGATATCAGCAAGTTGCGCGCACAAACGGGTCTGATCAGTCTGGACCCCGGCTATGGCAATACCGGCAGCTGTGAAAGTGCAATTACCTTCATCGATGGAGAAAAGGGCATTTTGCGCTATCGCGGTATCCCCATCGAACAGTTTGAACAGAGTCCCAATTTCGTCGAGGTGGCCTGGCTGCTGATCTTCGGGCAATTGCCGACCCCGGAGGAGTATGCACGCTTCAGTGACCTGCTCACGCATACCGCCAATATTGACGAGTCCATGAAACACAGTTTTCAGGGGTTTCCGCGTTCCTCACCACCGATGGCGACGCTGTCGGCCATGATCAACGCGCTATCCTGTTTTCATCCTGAATTCCAGGACGTCGATGATCTTACCCAGCTGGAGGCGGTCGCGGCACGCCTGATCAGTAAAATCAGGACGATTGCGGCCTATTCCTATCGCCGTTCACTTGGCAGGCCGCTGATTTATCCGGACCCGAAACTGCGCTACGTGCCTAATTTCATGCACATGATGTTTTCCCAGCCCTATGAGGAATATATCTGCGACAAGGATACGCGTGATGCGATGAACCTGTTGCTGATTCTGCACGCGGACCATGAACAGAACTGCAGTACCTCCACCGTACGCATGGTCGGCTCCAGCCAGGCTAATTTATTTACCTCCTGTGCGGCCGGGGTGGGTGCGCTTTGGGGGCCGTTGCACGGGGGTGCGAATGTGCAGGTGCTGAAGATGCTGGATCACATCCATCAAGGACAGATGACACCGGAAGAATATGTGCGCCGGGCCAAGGACAAGGAGAGTGGCGAGCGCCTGATGGGGTTTGGTCACCGTGTTTACAAGAACTTCGATCCGCGCGCAATGGTATTGCAGCGCATGGCCGAACGTCTGTTCAAGCGCATGAAGACAGATGACCCGCTGCTCAACATCGCACGCAAGCTGGAAGAAATTACCCTGGGTGACAGTTACTTCGTAGAACGAAATCTGTATCCGAACGTGGACTTCTACAGCGGAATTATTCTGCGTGCCATCGGCATACCGGTGAACATGTTTACGGTAATCTTTGCCATTGGCCGCTTGCCCGGCTGGATCGCGCACTGGGCAGAGCAGAATGAGTCTTCAAGTTCGCGTATTGCACGCCCGCGGCAGATTTACACGGGCAACCCGGAGACAAACTATGTTTCCCTGCTCAAGGGCTGAGGTCAACAGCAGGCGGGCCTTCGGCCTGTGACCCGTTCAATAGGGCCGGAACTGCGCAAGCACTGGCAGCGGCTGCAGGGAATCCCGGGTGGCAAGCGGCTGTTCAGCT
Organism: Gammaproteobacteria bacterium; assembly: GCA_030632175.1. Taxonomy (GTDB): domain Bacteria; phylum Pseudomonadota; class Gammaproteobacteria; order UBA9214; family UBA9214; genus UBA9214. The sequence goes on along the minus strand of DAOVVG010000001.1, from coordinate 39,384 downwards.
GGCTGCTGGGCAGATTTGTACCCTACACAGGTACGCTGGGCGCGCGTATCGAAGTGCTGGAACCCGGTCACAGCGTGGTGCGCTTGTCTGACCGGCGCAAGCTGCGTAACCACCTGAGTTCAGTACATGCCATGGCGCTGGCAAACCTCGGTGAAATGGCCAGTGGACTGGCCCTGATGAACAGTCTGCCCGACGACACACGCGGAATTCTTGCGGGATTCAATATCGAGTACCTGAAAAAGGCGCGCGGGGTGCTGGTTGCAGAGTGCCGCTGTGAAATTCCTGCCACTAATGCCGAGCGTGAAATCGAGGTGTTGTGCGAGATTCGCAATGTGGACGGTGACATAGTTACGGTGGCGAGGGCGCAGTGGCTGATCGGTCCGGAGAGACCGGCCTGATGTCGGCCCGGCCCGGGCTGTGTACAACACTCGGTATCGAGGTGCCGCTGATCTGCGGTGCCATGTATCCCTGTTCAAATCCGGAACTGGTGGCCGCGGTATCGGAGGCGGGGGGTATCGGTATCGTGCAGCCGCTAAGTCTGTCTTATGTTCATGGCTATGAATTCAGGGAAGGTCTGCGTTATATCCGCTCGCTGACCAACAAGCCGATCGGCGTTAATCTGATTATTGAAAGCAGCTCGAAGCAGTACCTGCAACGGGTACACCGGTGGCTGGATGTCGCGCTGGAAGAACAGGTGCCGTTTCTGGTCACTGCACTGGGAAAGCCGGACTGGGTCGTCAACCGGGCCAAACCGGCCGGCGTGACGGTGTACCACGATGTTACCAGCCGGCAATGGGCCGAGAAGGCGCTGGATGGCGGGGTGGATGGTTTTATCTGCGTAAATAATCGTGCGGGCGGGCATGCCGGTACGTTGTCATCACAGGCCCTGCTGGATGATGTCGGTTCGCTGGGGAAACCACTGGTATGTGCCGGCGGTATCGGTACGCCGGATGAGTTCGCCGCGGTGCTCGCCATGGGCTACGCCGGGGCGCAGCTGGGTACCCGGTTTATTGCGACCACAGAATGTACTGCGCATGCGGATTATAAACAGGCCATCATCGCTGCCGGTGAGCAGGACATCGTGTTGTCCGAGAAAATATCCGGTGTGCCGGTGTCGGTTATTAACACACCCTATATCGAGAGTGTCGGGACCCGTGCGGGAGCGTTGGCGAAATGGATGTTGCGCGGGCGCAGAACCAGGCACTGGATGCGCACGCTTTATTCGTTGCAGTCAATCTGGAAATTAAAGCGGGCGTCCCTGCGGGGTATGGAATACAAGGATATCTTCCAGGCGGGCAAGAGTGTTGCTGGTATCCGGGAGATCCGCTCAGCGGCTGACATTGTGGCGGAGTATGCGCAGGCACTGAAAGAGGTGCATTAACGTCATTACTGCTTGAGGTATACGCGGTGAAAGCGGGTACCTATACTTCCTAAATGGACGAGTCAGCTACAAATTCTGTAACCGCATCAAAGGGCAAAGCCGGGGCCAGCTATCGGGTCGTCGTGCAGCCGGCCGGCAAACGGGTACGGGTTGTGTTTGCCGGTGTGACGATTGCCGACAGCACAGATGCCGTGATCCTGTATGAAACCCGTTTGCCACCTGTCTATTACTTCCCGCGAAAAGATGTGCGCATGGAATATTTGCAGCGCACCGAACACCGTACCCATTGCCCGTTCAAGGGTAATGCCTCGTACTGGACCATTGAGGTCGGTAATCAGCTTGCGGATAATGCGGTGTGGGCATACGAGAATCCGCTGGATGAGGCAAAGGACATACAAGGTTACCTTGCGTTCACCTGGAGTGCCATGGAGGCATGGTACGAAGATGAGCAGCAGGTTCTGGAGCAGTTGCAGGACACTACCCCGTCCAACCTGAATGTTTTTACTGACTGGTTATTGAGTGATGCCTGGAATGCGACCTCTGTGCGTGAACTGGTGCACCAGTTGGCCGATTGCCTGTTTGCTGCCGGGGTACCGATCTGGCGTTTGCAGTTATTGATTCGCACACTGCATCCACAATTGTTTGCGACCAGTTACACGTGGTGGCGAGATTCTGGCGAGGTAGAAATATTTGGTGCGGCACATGATGTGCTGGAGACGCGGGAACACAAGGAGGGTCCGTATGCTTCCATTCTGGACGGTGCCGGTGGGGTGCGACGTACCATCGAAGGGGACGGACGTCAGTTTGATTTCCCGATTCTCAAGGATCTGCATGCCAGGGGTGCTACCGATTATGTGGCCATGCCACTGTTATTTTCGGATGGCCAGATTAATATTATTACCCTGGTCTCGGATCGCTCAGGTGGTTTTTCAACCGATGAACTGGGTCAGTTATACGAGATTCTGCCGGTGTTGAGTCGCCTGTTCGAGGTGCATGCGTTGCGGCGTACGGCTATTACCCTGCTGGACACTTATTTGGGGAAGCATACCGGGCAACGCGTGCTGGAAGGATCGATCAAGCGCGGCGATGGTGAAAATATCCATGCGGTCATCTGGTTCTGTGACCTGCGTGATTCCACTTCGCTCTCCGAATCACTGATGCGTGAAGAATATCTGGAAATGCTGAACCAGTTCTTCGACTGTATGGCGGGTGCCGTGCTTGATCATGGCGGCGAAGTGCTGAAGTTTATCGGTGATGCGGTGCTGGCTATTTTTCCGATAGAGGACCCTGACAGCCCGGAAGCGGCCGGCCATGCGATTGAAGCCGCGCAGGATGCGCAACGGCGTATCGCTGTCATTAATCAACAGGGTGCGGCGCGGGGTGCAAAGGCGATCGGTTTCGGGGTGGGCATGCACATCGGTAATTTGATGTACGGCAATATCGGCACCCTGGGGCGGCTTGATTTTACCGTTATTGGTTCGGCCGTGAATGAAGCCTCGCGCATTGAAAGCATGTGCAAGAAACTCGGCCAAACCATCCTTATTTCAGACGAGTTTGCCGGGCACTTTCCGGATGACCTTGTGTCGCTCGGTGTGCACACACTGCGTGGCGTCAGTACGCCACAGGAGCTGTTTACCCTGCCACCGTCTTCGCACTGAATTATTTTTTTTTGTGCGGCTGTAGCTTCTGTTGCAGCACAGGCTGTGCATTTGTTTCTGATTGCACATCAGCACCTTGCGCACGGGCAGGGCTAGTAATCCGGTTCTTCCTGCAGCTCACGCAGGTGGCGAAACAGTAGCCGCGAGGCACGCGGTGGCTGCTTTGTTTCCTGTTCATTGCGGGCCTGCCTGATCAGTTTGCGCAGGTACTGTCGGTCGCAGCGTGGAAACAATGCCAGCACCTCCGGCAGCGCATTGTCGCCATCCCTGATCAGTTTGTCGCGCAGTGCCTCAATCTGGTGGAATTCCCGTGTGTGGGTAGCATGCTGGTGGTTGCGGACAGCTACCGCCTCGTGCAGTGGTGCGGCGTCAACGTCCTTCAGCAGCTTGCCGATGTATTGCATCTGCCGCTTGCGCGCACTGTTTGAGGTGATGCGCCTGGCGGTGCGCAGCGCTTCCAGTAACACATCAGACATTATCAGCTGACGCAGTGCGTCATCACTGAACTCAAGCAACTCGATACCGAGCTTTTTCAGTTCATCCATGTCACGCTTGCGCTGTGACTTGCTGATTTCGGGCTGGTCGTCTTCTTCCATCTGTTGCAGATTGTCCTTTATGCTGTTTTCCAGGGTGTATCGGTGAATTCTGCCTGATTTGTCCGCTACCCGCGTGACCGGTAGAATCGTTGCTCCCTAACAAGGAAATACTATGCCAGACATACAGACAAGTGAGCAGGAATCACCGTTTCCCGAGCAGTCCCGGCTTGAGGATATAGTGCAGGATTTAATAGCGCAGGCGCAACAGCAGGGTGCTGATGAGGTGGAGGCGGGTGTCAGTATAGACGCGGGCCTTTCAGTGACTGTGCGGCTCGGCGAGACTGAAACGCTCGAGTACAACCGTGATCGCGCGCTCGGGTTGACCGTGTACTTTGATAAATGCAAGGGTTCTGCCAGTACTGCGGACTTTGCACCGGAGAGCCTGGCAGCCACCGTGAAGGCAGCCTGCGATATTGCCCGCTATACCAGCAAGGATGAGTATGCCGGGCTGGCTGATCCGAAACTGCTTGCGACCACGATCCCGGACCTTGATCTGTACCATCCCTGGAATATCACTGCCGAGCAGGCAATTGAACTGGCCACCGAGACCGAGGATGCCGCCCGTCAGGTGGACCCGCGCATCGAGAATTCTGAAGGAGGAACGGTGTTTACCAATGCCGGCATGCGGGTGAAGGCCAATACCCATGGTTTTATGGCGGGCTACAAGAGCAGTTATCACAGTCTCAGCTGTGCGGTTATCGGCAAGCAGGAAGAGGAGATGCAGCGGGATTTCTGGTCATGGTCTGCGCGTGACAAGGCGGATTTGATGCCGGCTGCTGAAGTGGGACGCATTGCCGGTGAGCGCACGGTGCGGCGGCTTGGCACGCAGTCCCTGTCCACCCGTGAGGTACCCGTGATCTATGCGGCGGACATTGCCGGCAGCCTGTTTGGCCATTTCATAAACGCTGTCAGTGGCAGCAGTCTGTATCGCAAGGCCAGCTTTCTGCTGGATTCTCTCGGTAAACCGGTATTTCCGGATTTTATGCGCATCCATGAACAGCCGTTGCTACTGAAGGGGTTGGGTAGCGCGCCCTATGACGGTGAGGGTGTGGCTACCCGGTCACGCGATATTGTCACAGATGGCATTCTGCAGGGTTATGTGCTGAACAGTTACGCGGCACGCCGGCTGGGTATGCAGACAACCGGTAATGCCGGTGGTGTACGTAACCTTACCATCGAACCGGGTGACAAGGACCTGCAAGGGTTGCTGCGCAGCATGGATAGCGGTTTGCTGGTGACCGAACTGATCGGTTTCGGTGTCAACAATGTCACCGGTGATTATTCACGCGGTGCTGCCGGTTACTGGGTTGAGGGCGGTGAGATTCAATATCCGGTCGACGAGATTACCGTGGCAGGTAACCTGAAAGACATGTTCATGAATATTGTTGAGGTTGGCAATGACGTCGACCTGCGTGGTAACACACGTACCGGATCGGTATTGATTGAACAGATGATGGTGGCCGGTGCCTGAGGCGGCGTCTACATCAGGAAGATTGTTCCCAGTCCCAGAAAAACCATAAATCCAACCACGTCAGTTACGGTGGTTAGCAATACGGTGCCGGCATGAGCCGGGTCAACATTTATTGTTTTCAGCAACAGGGGAATGCTGAGACCGGCGATGGCCGCAATGATCAGGTTAATGATCAGGGCGGCGCCAATAATGATGCCGATGGTGCGATCCTGAAACCAGCTGGCCGCGATCACGGCAACCACAACTGCCCAGCCAATGCCGTTAAGTGCGCTTACTGCCAGTTCCTTGTACATCAGCCAGCGGGTATTGGAGCTGCCAATCTGGCCAAGGGCCATGCCGCGGATGACAATAATCAGTGTCTGGCTGCCGGCAATGCCACCCATGCTTGCCACGATGGGCATGAGTACCGCCAGTGCAACCACCTGTTCCAGCGTCGCCTGAAACAGTCCGATCACCCATGAGGCAAGCAGCGCGGTAAACAGATTAATGCCCAGCCAGACGGCGCGCCGCCGTGCACTCTTGACGACCGGTGCGAAGGTATCGTCTTCCTCATCCAGGCCGGCGAGTCGCAACAGGGAGTGGTCTGCGTCTTCACGAATAACGTCAACCACGTCATCAATGGTAATACGTCCCAGCAGCTTGCCTTCCTCGCTGACCACCGCTGCCGACACCAGGTCGTGGGTTTCGAACAGGCGGGCAACCTCGGTGTCAGCCATATTGGCGTTAATGGCAGAGGTGTCGCGGTCCATGACTCTGGCAACCAGCAGGTCCGGGTCATTGGTCAACAGCCGGGTCAGTGGCAGTATGCCCTTGTAGTTGTCGTTGCGGTCAACCACGATCAAATTATCAGTGTTGTCCGGAATGTCGATATGCAGGCGCAGGTAGCGCAGTACCACGTCCAGGGTGACGTCGGCGCGTACTGTCACGGTATCGACGTTCATCAGGCCGCCGGCGGTGTCCTCCGGGTAGTGCAGCACCGAGACCAGTCGCTCGCGGTTCTGCTTGTCCATGGAGCGCAGGATTTCCTGGATGACAGCGCCCGGCAGGTCCTTGATCAGGTCGGCAAGGTCGTCGGCATCGAGGCCTTCCGTGGCGGCAACCAGGTCATCGGTGTTCATTTCATCGATGAGACCGGCGCGTACCTCGTCATTCAGATGCACCAGCGTCTCGCCGTGGTCGTCAGGCTGAACCAGGCCCCAGAGTATCTCGCGCGGCCCGTGCGGGAAGGATTCCAGCAGGTCGGCAATCTCGGCTGAATGCAGGTTGGAGAGCAGATTGCTGATCTGGCTGGCGGCACCCGAGTCGAGCGCCTCGGTCAGCAATTCCAGCCGGCGGCTACTGGTGGTATGTGTGTCTGCTGTCTCAGTCATGGCTGTACGTCATATCCATTTTTAACCGACATGAAGCCGGTTTCGCACTGTGCGCAGTGTACCAGCACGATTCCCTGACGGTAAGGCAGGACGGGCGGTTCAGAGGGTGTTTTGGTTGAGAGAATCAACCCGCTCCGGGATACGGCCCGTGCGGGTATTGTTCAGCAGTTCCTGCACCAGTGGCACCAGCGCTTCAATGGAGCTCGAATGGATGACGCTTTTTACTTCGGGTAATGCGGTGTGGTGCATACTGAACTCGTTCAGTCCCATGCCGAGCAGCAGCCGCGTGTAGCGGGGGTCGCCGGCCATTTCGCCGCACATCGCCACCGGGATGCCGGCAGCCTTGCCGGCGTCGATGGTCATTTTTATCAGTCTCAGTACGGCAGGGTGTAACGGGTCAAAGAGATAGTTGACCTCGTCATCAACACGGTCTATCGCCAGGGTGTATTGAATCAGGTCATTGGTCCCAATGGACAGAAAATCCAGGTGGCTGGCGAAATCAGCGGCGGTCAGTGCGGCCGCCGGCACCTCGATCATGCCACCGATCTGCACATCCGGCGCAAACGCCAGTGCTTCGCGCTGTAAGGCGATCTTTGTGTCGTTAATCAGGGAAAGCACCTGGTGCAGTTCCCGGGTGTTGGAGAGCATCGGGATCATCAGCCGGACCGGGCCATGAGCCGAGGCCCTCAGAATGGCGCGCAGCTGGGGCCTGAATTGTGCGCGATTCTTGAGACAGAGCCTGATGGCCCGCAGTCCCAGAGCCGGGTTGCTGCTGCCACTGATGCCATCGGCCTGCTTGTCAGCGCCCATGTCCAGTGTGCGTATGGTCAGGGGTTTCCCCTTGAGTGCCTCGATAACGCTGACGTAACAGTCGTATTGCTCTTCTTCATCAGGCGGTTCCGGGCGGTTCATAAACAGGAATTCGGTGCGGTACAGGCCGACACCGTTGGCACTGGTACGGCTTACCGCGTCGATATCTTCCGGTAACTCGATATTTGCCATCAGCCTGACAGGCGTGCCGTCGCTGGTGACGGCCGGCGTATCAGCAAACTTTGCCAGTTCAATCTGACGCTGAAACTCCTGTTCCTGGCGCTCGCGGTAGTAATCCAGTGTTTGTTCATCCGCCCCGGCTATCAGTACACCCTGCAGGCCGTCGAGTATGATGGTCTCGCCATCGCGGATATAGCGCTGCAGTCCATGTGTACCCACCATGGCCGGGATCTGCATGCTGCGTGCAAGAATGGCGGTGTGTGAAAGCGGGCCACCGCATTCGGTTGCAAATGCCCTGATGCCCTGATGTTCGAACATGACAGTTTCCGCGGGTGTAAGGTCATAGGCAAGTACGATGGTATTCTCCGGTACTATGTTTTCACCCTGTTCCTCACCCTGACTGCTGTCCAGCAGGATACGCTGAATCCGGTTGATAACGTGGTCGATGTCATCACGTCGGGTGCGCAGGTAGGCGTCATCCATTTGTTCGAATACACTGACAACGGCATCGCGCTGTAATTTCAGGGCCCATTCGGCATTACAGTGGTGCTCGCGGATAAGATCGACCGGGGTCGCTACCAGCGTGGCATCATCCAGCATCAACAGGTGTGTTTCGATGAAGGCCGCAATATCGACACCGGTGCTCGCGGGAATGCGTTCCTGGGTGGCTTCCAGCTGCATACGGGCACTGTCGACGGCCTTGAGAAAACGTGCAATCTCGTCTTCGATGAGGTGGACGGGAATGGCGCTTTCAAGTACTTCGATACTGCCGCGCAGGATGATATGTGCCTTGCCGATGGCAACGCCGCGGGATACTCCTATGCCGGAAAGCGCCAGGCTCATGTGCCGTTGATCTCCTCCGTCTGTTCGCCCGGCAAGTGCTTGATCGGGCGGGTCCTACTCCTGTTCGCCGAAGCGCTCGGTCACCAGGCTTGCGAGGCTGTCTGCGGCCTCTATTTCGTCACTGCCGCTGGCCATGATGATCAGTTCCGTGCCACGTGATGCTGCCAGCATCATAACGCCCATGATGCTCTTGCCATTGACCTTCTGGCCATCCTTGGCGATGTCGATACTGCTTGAAAAAGATGAGGCGATGGTGACAAATCTGGCCGCAGCCCGTGCATGCAGGCCCAGTTTGTTGATGATGGTAACGGGTCTTTCCTGCACGTCAGGAGGTCTCTTTTCGGGTGCTCATGATGATGCCATCGCGTGCTCCGTTGATGGCTTTTTCGCAAAGTGCGTCCAAGGCCAGTTCCGGATAGTTAAGGATGCGTATCAGCATGGGAATGTTCGCGCCCGAAATGACACGGAGGTTGTGTCTGTCGGTGAGTCGTGTGGCAATGTTGCTGGGTGTGCTGCCATAGAGGTCTGTCAGTACCAGTACGCCACCGCCCTGGTCGAGTTCGGTGGTGAGGCGGCTGGCTGCCTCGAATAACAGGTCAGGGTCATCGCCAGAGTGCACGGCGATGGTCTCGGCAGGCAGCGGGCAGGTGCCCAGTATTTCAGTGACTGTGTCCAGCATGTCACGGCCAATGTTGCCGTGAGTAACAAGTAGCAGGCCGGTTTTCATTCAAGTTCCCGATGTCGTGTAACAATATCGCATAGCCGGTTGCCGAGTTGGCGGGTCAGCCGTTCAACCAGATACACTGAACGATGTTGCCCGCCAGTGCAACCGATGGCGATACTCAGATAGCTGCGGTTATCAACCTGGAAGCGGGGTACCCAGACGGTCAGGAAATCTTCCAGTTGCTGGTAGTATTCGCGCGCGACCTCTTGCTGTTCGAGATACTCCGCGACCGGTTTGTCCTTGCCGGTCAGATTGCGCAGGTCGGCTTGCCAGTGCGGGTTGGGCAGGCAGCGGGCGTCAAATACAAAATCGGCATCTCCGGGGATGCCATGTTTGTAACCAAATGAACGTAGCAGCATGGAGAACCCGGCTTTTTCATTTTTTCCCAGCGCTTCCATCACCAGGTCGCGCAACTGGTGAACATTGGTACGGCTGGTGTCAATAAACATGTCCGCATTGGCGGCAATCGGGCCCAGCAGCTTGCGTTCCCTGTCAATGGCGTCCGCCAGCGGCGTATCTGCCCCTGACAGGGGGTGTTTACGCCGGGTTTCGCTGAATCTTTTCAGTAACGTTGCATCATCGGCCTGCAGGAACAGGATTTTGCAGTTAATGCCCTTGCTTCTGAGGCCGGCAATGATGTTCGGGAAGTTGCTCAGCTGGTCCGGGTGGTTGCGTGCATCAATGCCAACACCGACGTTACGTTCATCCGCCAGGGTTTGCTCGCGGATCTCGTTGGCGAATGCCTCCAGCAGGCCGACGGGGAGGTTGTCGATGCAGTAGAAGTCCATGTCTTCCAGCGCATTTAATGCGACACTTTTGCCAGAGCCTGACAGGCCGCTGATGATGAACATATTCATTGGCGGACATTTTCAAGGCGGCGTTTCTGGCGATCAATGAAGGCCTGGCTGGCATCATAACCCTTGGTATTCAGAATATGGTTGCGCACCGCGGCTTCCAGCAGCACGGCCAGGTTTCTGCCCGGGCCCACTGGCAGGGTGATTTCAGGAATATCGACTTCCTGTATTTTGCGCATCCGCCTGCTGCCATGCAGGCGGTTCATCTGGGTGGCTTTTTCCAGTTGTTGCAGGACGATAATGAGACGCAGGTTGCGATGCTGTTTGATGGCGCTGGCACCGAACATGGCGCGAATATTCAATATGCCAAGTCCGCGCACCTCAAGGAAGTCACGCAGCATCTCCGGGCAGCTGCCGAGCAGGGTATCCGGTGCTACGCGCGAGAACTCGGTTGCATCGTCGGCGATAAGCCGATGGCCGCGGGTAATCAGTTCCAGCGCCAGTTCGCTTTTCCCGATGCTGGGGTCGCCGGTGATCAGCACGCCGGTACCCATGACTTCCATGAACACGCCGTGCAGGGTGATCTTTTCGGCAAAGTAGTTGGCCAGGTAGTGCTGCAGATTCTCAATGGTTTCCTGGCTGGGCAGGCTGCTGGAGAGCAGGGGAGTCCGGGAGTTTGTTGCCATTGCTTGCAGGTCGTCCGGTGCTGGCAGCTTGTTTGCCAGTACCACGAGCGTGGATTGCCCTGAGAACAGCTGACTGATGGCATCCTTGCGGGAATTCTTCTTCAGTGAGTCCAGATATTCCAGTTCGCGTTTGCCGATGATTTGCACGCGGTGCTGGATAATGAAGTTAAGGTGACCCACCAGTGAAATTTCAGGTGAGTCATCCTTGCTTGAGTGCAACGGGCTGTCGCTGTGTTGTTCTCCGGTGATCCAGACCAGGCCCAGTTTTTCCTGCAGGGCCTTGTGCAATGTCTGAATTTCCAGGGTTGTGCTCATGCCGAAATTCGCTGCGCCTCCCACTGGCTCAGTTGCTCCAGCAGACAGCTGTCAGAGTCGCACTGTCGTAATGCCATGCTGATACCGGTATTACTGAATATTTCTGCGATGGTTGACAGCACCTGCAGGTGTTCTTCGGTTGAATCTTCCGGAACCAGCAGAGTAAATATCAGGTCGACAGGTTGTCCGTCAGAGGCATCAAAATCTATCGGGGTGTCCAGTTTGACAAAGGCGCAAACCGGTTTTTCCAGTGAGGTCATTCTGCCATGCGGGATGGCAACACCCTTGCCGAGGCCGGTGCTGCCGAGTTTCTCCCGGCTGAGGAGGGCGTTAAAAATGTCATTCTGTGACAGTTTCAGCGAGCTGTTTGCCAACAGTTCGCTGATATATTCCAGCAGGCGCTTCTTGCTGCCAACGTCGTGGCAGCAAGTGACGCGTTCCGGTATTAATAAATCTGTAATGTTCATGGTGATTACTTGAGAGCTGCAAGGCCGGTGTATTGCCGGATATGCCTATAGCTCCTTTGCTATTGATCCCTCGCTGCGATGGTGGTTGGTGATCTTTTCCTTGTGTTTTTTCAGCTGCCGGTCGAGCTTGTCGACCAGTCCGTCAATGGCGGCGTACATGTTTTCTTCTACTGAATCGGCAAAAATATCTCCGCCGCTGATGTGCATGGTGGCTTCAGCCTTGTGGCGCAGTTTTTCCACGCCAAGGACAACATGGATGTCGGTGACTTGATCAAAATGACGTTCCAGCCGTTCCATCTTGCTGTTTACGTATTCACGCAAGGGGGTTGTTAGGTCTACATGATGTCCTGACAGGTTTATTTGCATAGTGATGCTCCTGTGTTGGTGCCTAGGCTAGGCGTTTACGTTCATTGGATGGTGAGATCGAGAGTGACTCCCGGTACTTCGCGATAGTGCGTCTGGCGACGTTGATTCCCTGGTCGGCAAGTACGGCGGCCATCTTGTTGTCGCTGAGCGGTTTCGCGGGATTTTCGGCAGCAACCAGTTTTTTGATGATTGCACGAATGGCTGTAGCCGAGCATTCGCCACCGGCTTCGGTGCTGACATGGCTGGAAAAGAAATATTTGAATTCGTATATGCCGCTGGGTGTATGCATGTATTTTCTGGTGGTGACACGCGAAACGGTTGATTCATGCATTTCAATTGCATCGGCAATGCTGCGTAATACCATGGGTTTCATGGCTTCCTCGCCATGCTCGAAAAACCCCTGTTGGCGTTTAACGATACAGGTGGCGACTTTCATCAGGGTTTCGTGCCGGCTTTGCAGGCTCTTCAGGAACCAGCGTGCCTCCTGCAGGTTGTTGCGCAGGAAATTATTGTCCTTGCTGTCACTGCCGCGTTTTATCAACTTGGCGTACATGTTGTTGATGCGCAGCTTGGGCATGGAATCGATATTGAGTTCGACCAGCCATTTACCGTTCTTTTGCGTGACAAAAACATCCGGAACAATGTATTCAGGTTCCGTTGTGTTGAAGCGTGAACCGGGGCGGGGATTCATTGACTGAATCAGGTGGATGACATGTTGCAGGTCATCCGTCGTCAGTTTCAGCTTTCTGCCAAGCCGCGCGTAGTCACGATTACTGAGCAGGGTGAAGTAGTCCCTGACCAGTATCCTGGCTTCCTTCAGCCACGGGGTATCCGGTTCGAAGTGCTGCAGTTGTGTCTGCAGGCTTTCCTGCAGGTTGCGTGCACCAACGCCTACCGGATCAAATTGCTGGATACGGTGCAGAACCGCCTCGATTTCGTTGTGCTCGATGTCCAGGCGAGCGTCCAGGTTGCTGTGGATGTCCTCGGTGCTGACCGACAGGTAGCCATCATCATTGATTGAATCGATGATGATACGGGCAATGTGTTCGTCGCTTTCAGAAAAATTTGTCATTTCCATCTGCCACACCAGGTGGTCGCGCAGATTGGCGCTGCTGGCGGCCACTTTCTCCAGCAGATCCCGGCCGCTGTCTGCTTCCCCGGCGCTGTAGGTGGTAGCACCGGTATCAAAGACATCCTCCCAGCTGCTGTCGATGGGCAGATCTTCCGGAATATTGTCGCCTTCGCTTTCTTTGGCGGGGGTGGTTGTTTCCTGTGCCGTGTTGCTGGCGGCCGGATCCGTTTCCGGCGCATCGTTATTGCCCTCGTCCTGCTCCAGCATTGGATTTGACTCCAGTGCATCCTGGACTTCCGCCTGCAGCTCGAGGGTTGAGAGCTGCAACAGGCGTATGGCCTGCTGCAACTGTGGTGTCATGGTCAGGTGTTGACCAATTCTGAGTTGAAGTGTTTGCTTCATAAATGTTTTTCTAGGTACATCCTGCTGTCACTACGTCCTTTATAAAAGTATAGGGCATTTCCCGTGCCATACAATCGTTATTGCTTGCGGGCCATCGCTTAAAGACGGAACTCGCTGCCCAGATACACGTCTCTTACGTGTTGATTATTAAGGACAACTTCGGGAGTTCCTGCGGCAATGACGCGGCCTTCGTTGAGAATGTAGGCATGGTGGCAGATGCCCAGTGTCTCGCGCACATTGTGATCGGTAATCAGGATGCCAATACCGCGCTCGCAGAGCTGTTCAATGATGTTCTGAATGTCCACGACCGAGATCGGGTCTACCCCGGCAAAGGGTTCGTCCAGCAGAATAAAGCGTGGATTGGCTGCCAGTGCGCGGGCGATCTCAACCCGTCGTCGTTCGCCGCCGGACAGACTGATGCCCGGTTGGTCGGCAAGGTGACCGATATGCAAATCATGCAGCAGCGATTCCAGTATTTCCTTGCGTTTGCTCTTGTTCAGATCCTTGCGTATTTCAAGGACTGCCATGATGTTGTCGGCGACCGACAGCTTTCTGAAAACAGAGGCTTCCTGCGGCAGATAGCCGAGACCATGTAGTGCGCGCAGATGCATGGGCTGTCCGGTCAGGTCAATACCGTCAATTTCGATGCTGCCCTCACCGCAGGGTACCAGGCCGACAATCATGTAGAAGCAGGTTGTCTTGCCGGCACCGTTGGGTCCCAGTAGCCCGACCACCTGTCCGCTGCTGACGGTCAGCGAAACGTCATCGACAACGCGACGCGACTTGTAACTTTTGCCCAGCTTGTTGGCGTTAAGCACACTCATGGCGGTGGGGCAGGGAGTTCCTTGTCTTTTTTGCTGCCGGGCTGCAGGGTGATGCGGACACGATCGCCGGGAGTGTTGCCGCCGGCGTTGACAGTATTGCTTTTCAGGTTAAAGATAATGCGGTCGCTGCGGAATTCCTCGGCACCGGACTGCCAGACGCGCGCATTCTCCAGCAGGATGATGCGATCTTCACTGGCATGGTATTCAATGCGTCCGGCCTCTGCGTGCTGGTCGGTGTCCTTGCCATCCGGTCGCTGTCGGTAAGTTGCCGGACTGCCGGTAAGAATGATTGTATCGATTTCGTTGTCGCTGATCTGTACGGTCATTTTGCTGCCTTGCAAGACGAGGGTGCCCTGTTGTACATGCACGTTTCCTTCATAAATACTGTTGCCGGTTTTTTCATTCAGCGTGGCCCTGTCTGCCTCGATATTCATCGGTTGGTTGCGATCGCCTGTCAGTCCCCAGCTGGTGACCGGCAGAACGGACAACAGCAATGCGGCCCCCAGCAGCTGCCCCGCCATGCGCATGTCAGCCTGTGCCATCGCCCTTGCCATCAATGGTTCCCCGGACCCGGGAAAGCAGTTCCAGGGTGCCGGTTCTGAAATATGCCTTGAGGCCGAGGGCGTTGATTACGTAGCGATTGCCGGTAATCGTGGCCGCATTATCTGTTTCGGCCAGTTCCTCCTCCGGTTTAATCAGCAGGTCACTGGTCATGACATGGATTGCACCATCCGCAGCCGTACCGGGGCGGCGAATATCAACGGCCCCCAGTAACCAGATGCGGTCGCCGGCGGTAGCGGCTTCGCCGCGCTCGGCGATGATGTGCCAGATGGCCCCGTCCTTGTGGACAATGTCGATATCCGGGTTACTCAGCCTGAGTAGCTCTTCATTCGGAAAATGGGTCATGTGTTTGGCCCTGAGCCGGTATTTCAGCTGGCCCAGATCATCCATGACGGCAAGATTAATGTCTTCGACAAATGAATCGGGGCCGGTGGTACTTGCGCTGGCAGGCAGCCGGCTGCTGCCCTGTTTATCCAGAAACCAGCCGCTGCCGATGACAATCAGCAACAGCAATGCAAACAGGCTGGCTTGCTTGATGTTCACAGATAGCTGCCCAGCTCGTCTTTCAGAACGCCTTTTGCTTCCATCAGCATTTCACAGACATCACGTCCTGCACCGCGTCCGCCACAGCTGGGGGTTTGCCAGTGGCTGTGTGTCCGCACCAGTGGATGGGCGTCCTGTACCGCAATCGCCAGGCCGACTTTTCGCATAACCGGCAGGTCCACGACATCGTCGCCGACATAGGCGGTTTCTTCAGCGCTGATGTCCAGTTTTTTTGCCAGTTCCTCGTAGGCAGGCAGTTTATGCAGTTTCCCCTGGTACACATGCGAGACACCAAGATTTTTCATACGGTGTTCGACGACTTTTGAGGTGCGTCCGGTAATGATGGCGACAATGACGCCGTGTTTCTGCAGCATCTTGATGCCATGTCCGTCGCGTGAATTGAAGGCCTTGTATTCCTGTCCATCATCGCCGACGAACAGGCTGCCATCGGTGAGTACGCCGTCTACATCGAAGATCAACAGGCGTATCTGTGAGGCCCTTTCGAGTATGTCTTTCATAAATGTGGTCCGGGTTATACCACGCCGGCGCGCAGTAGATCGTGCATGTTCAGCGCGCCGACCAGCTCGTTTTCGCTGTTTACGACGGGCAGGGCGCTGATCTTGGTGCTGTCCATGATTTGCAGTGCTTCGGCAGCCAGCATGCCGGGGTGTATGGTCTTGCAGTCAGCCGTCATGAGGTCTCTGACCAGTGCAACGTGCAAGTCGATCTTTTGATCGATGGTGCGGCGCAGGTCGCCATCGGTAAAAACGCCGGCCAGTTTTCCCTGCTCATCGACCACGGCCGTCATGCCCAGACCCTTGCGGGTCATTTCCAGCAGGGTGTCGCTGAGGGTGGTTGCGAGGCCGACCTGCGGAATGGCATCGCCGGTGTGCATCAGGTCATCAATCAGCAGCAGCAGGCGGCGTCCAAGCGTACCGCCGGGGTGTGAACGGGCAAAGTCCTCTTCAGTAAAGCCGCGTGATTCCAGCAATGCAACGGCGAGGGCGTCGCCCATGGCCAGAGCGGCCGTGGTGCTGGCGGTTGGCGCCAGCCCCAGCGGGCAGGCTTCCTTGTCCACGCGGACATTGATGTTTGCCGTGGCAGCCCGCGACAGGGTGGACTCCGGATTACCGGTCATGGCAATCAACGGCACATTCAGTCGTTTGATAAGTGGCAGGATGGTGACAATTTCTCCGGTTTCGCCGGAATTGGAGAGCGCCAGCACCACGTCGGCAGCCGTGATCATGCCGAGGTCGCCGTGACTGGCTTCGCCGGGGTGCACGAAGAAGGCCGGGGTTCCGGTGCTGGCGAGGGTGGCGGCAATCTTGCCGGCAATATGCCCGGATTTACCCATACCGGTGACCACCACACGACCTTCGCATGCCAGCATCAGCCGGCAGGCCTGGATGAAAGTGGGCTGGTTGATTTCTGCGGCCAGTCCGATAATTGCACGGGCCTCGGTGTCGATAACAGCAAGTGCAAGTTCCTGCAGTTTTCTGTCGTTCATGTTGAGTATCTGTTAGGTAAATTCAGCCGGACATGCTCTCGGACCGTGTGCCGGGTTGATAGTTCTGGCGGTTATGCGACTTCACTGAAGTATAACAGGGTCTGGTAGCCAACAAAGGCAAGCACAAAGCAGGTACCTCCAGTACGGGTGATGCGGCCGGGGCCGCGAAAGCCGTAGGCCATGACGAAAAATACCAGCGTCAGGCATACCATGACCGGGTAGTCGCGCGTCAGCACGATGCCATCAACAGGTCCCGGATTGATCAGTCCGGGCAGGCCGAGGACGGCGAGCAGGTTAAAGATGTTTGAACCGATGACATTGCCGATTGCAATGTCGTGCTCGTTTTTGAGGGCGCTCATGACGCAGGCTGCCAGTTCCGGCAGGCTGGTGCCCAGTGCCACAATGGTCAGGCCAATGACCAGGTCACTAACGCCCATATTATGTGCAATGGACACCGCACCCCAGACCAGCATCTTCGAGCTGGCGAGCAGCGCCAGTGCGCCGACGATCGTCCACATGGCAGCGCTTGACATACGCATGCTGGTGGGGACCTCTTCGGCAAACTCTTTACTCATGGGGTCACGGGAAGACTTTTCCTTCAGCCCGATACGGGTTACCCAGACCAGCATCAGAACCATACCACTCAGCAATACCAGGCCATCCAGTTGTCCCAGTGTGCCGTCGAGTATCAGTACCAGGGCCAGTATCATGACGCCGATGAGGACCGGGAGTTCACGCCGCACGATACCCGAATGAATATTCAGCGGCACAATCATGGCGGTTACACCCAGCACCAGGGCGATATTTATAATGTTGGAACCCAGTGCGTTGCCGATGGCCAGTGCGCCGTTGCCTTGCAGCGAGGCAACGGCGGACACCAGGATCTCAGGCGCCGAGGTACCCACGCTAACAATGGTCAGACCGATAATGAGTGGCGATACATTAAGGTTATAGGCGATCGCACTGGCGCCGGCGACAAAACGGTCGGCACTCCAGGTGAGCAGGGTGAATCCGGCCACAATGGCCAGCAGTTCCATCCACATGGTTATTTATTCCGGCCGCTGGAGACCGGCCGGGAATGGCTGGCCGGTGCAGCTTACGGCTGCCAGGCCGGCCATGTGAGATCTGTGCGGTAAAAAATTCTTCATCAAGCAAGCTCTTGGACCCATTCTGCATTATCATACACGCCGTTACGCGCAGACCAAACGTTTGGTGTCTGTGCGACAGCCCAGCATGAACAGAGCGCACAACCGTATGACGGAACCGGTGGTACAAATCAGAGATCTGCATTTTGCACGTGGCGAGCGCATGATTTTTGACGGTATCGACCTGGATATCGAGCCGGATGGTGTGACCGCCATCATGGGGCCCAGCGGCACCGGCAAGACCACGCTGCTGAAACTTATTGGTGGCCAGTTACGTCCACAGTCCGGTTCAATCAGGGTCTACGGGGAAGAGGTCACCGGATTAAGCCGGCACGGGCTTTTTGAACTGCGCAAGAAAATGGGCATGCTGTTTCAGAGCGGTGCGCTGTTGACGGATATCAATGTCTTCGAGAATGTCGCCTACCCAATACGCGAGCACACCCGCCTGCCGGATGCCTTGATACGCGACCTGGTGCTGATGAAGCTGCAGGCGGTGGGGCTGCGTGGTGCGTCTGCCATGATGCCCAGCGAACTTTCCGGCGGTATGGCCCGGCGGGTTGCACTGGCGCGGGCCATTGCCCTGGATCCGATGATGGTAATGTACGATGAACCGTTTACCGGACAGGACCCGATCTCCAAGGGTATCCTGGTAAAACTGATCCGGGAACTGAATGACGCGCTCGGACTGACCAGTATCGTAGTGTCGCATGATGTGCTGGAAACAGCAGCGATTGCCGACTATGTTTACCTGCTGTCGCAAGGCAAGGTAATCGAGCACGGCAAACCGGAAGCATTATTGGCATCCGACTCTGAGTGGGCGCGTCAGTTTCTGGATGGCAAGGCTGACGGGCCGGTGGCCTTTCATTATCCGGCAGCTGATTTCAGGGATGATTTGTTGCGCGGTGGACGGGCCTGACCATGCTGGATGCATTGCAGAAACTTGGCAGGGTAACCCTCGGGTTCTTTCAGCGACTTGGGCGCGGACACCTGTTTTTACTGCAGATATTTACAACCATTCCGGGGGTGCTGATCAGGCCGCGCCTGATACTCACACAACTCTACACAGTCGGCGTGCTGACCCTGCTGATTATCCTGGTTTCAGGCTTGTTCGTGGGGTTGGTGCTGGGGTTGCAGGGCTATAATACGCTGGTTGATTTTGGCGCTGAAGATTCCCTGGGTGTGATGGTGGCGCTGTCGCTGGTGCGGGAGCTGGGGCCGGTGGTTGCGGCGCTGTTGTTTGCCGGGCGAGCCGGTTCGGCGCTGACGGCCGAGATTGGTCTGATGAAGGCGACCGAGCAGCTGTCCGGGATGGAAATGATGGCGGTAGATCCGGTGCAGCGCGTGGTGACGCCGCGTTTTCTGGCTTCTTTTATCTCATTACCCCTGCTGGCAGCCATATTCAGTGCTATTGGTATATATGGCGGCTATCTTGTGGGTGTCGGCCTGCTGGGTGTGGATGACGGTGCTTTCTGGGGGCAAATGCAGGATAAGGTAGATCTGCAGGGTGATGTATATAATGGCATCATCAAGAGTATTGTTTTTGGTTTTGTGGCGGGCTGGATTGCGTTGTTTGAAGGTTATGACGCGGTGCCAACCGCGGCAGGTGTCAGTCGTGCCACCACGCGTACCGTGGTTCATACCTCGCTGGCGGTGCTCGGACTGGACTTTGTTCTTACGGCATTGATGTTTGGAGACTAGAATCTTGAATAGCAGAATGGTTGAAATTGGCGTGGGTTTGTTTGTGGCGCTGGGTCTTGCAGCCCTGTTCATGCTTGCCATGCAGGTCAGTAACCTGAGTGCGGTCACCAGTTCGGACAGTTACACGTTGACGGCAGGTTTCGAGAATATTGGCGGGCTCAAGGTGCGTTCCCCGGTAACGGTTTCCGGGGTGCGGGTCGGTCGGGTTGATGCCATTGATTATGACGACAAGGCCTTCGAGGCAGTTGTCACCATGCGTATCTACTCCAACTATAACGGTTTTCCTGAGGACACCTCGGCCAGTATTTTTACCGCCGGCCTGCTGGGTGAACAGTACATTGCGCTGGAGCCGGGCGGTTCGATGGAAAATCTTGCTGATGGTGACCGCGTACAACTGACCCAGTCTGCGCTGGTGATGGAGCAGATCATTGGACAGTTCCTGTACAGCACCAGTGCCGGTGGCGAAGAGTAGCGCGAGCGCTGACCGATGGCTGATGCGCAACTGGTGGAGAATGACGACGGCAGCTGGCTGCTTCAGGGTGAGCTGGGTTTTGCCTCGGTGCCGTCAGTGCTGCGGCATGCCGGTGTCAATATGCTTGGCAAAAAGCAGCTCACGATTGATCTCAGGGGAGTGACCCGCGCTGACAGTGCCGGTCTTGCGTTGCTGGTGGAATGGTTGCGGGAATCGGAAATTGCCGGTAATAGCATTGAATTTGTAAATATCCCGGTACAGTTGCTTTCAATTGCGCGGGTTTGCGGATTGGATGATATTCTCTCGCTTAACTAGATGATTACTTTTTGAACAAGGACCAATAAGACCCATGCTAGGCAGTGAACTTGAAGCATTGATTCAGGCCGGTATTCCCGGTGCGGAGGTCATCGTGAAGGGTGAGGGTGACCATTTCGAGGCGGTCGTGATCAGCGAACAGTTTGAGGGGCGATCCATGGTGCAACAGCATCAGCTCGTTTATGGCACGCTCGGTGACCACTTCAGCGGTGAGTTGCATGCGCTGGCACTGCATACCTATACGCCTGAAGCCTGGGCAAGCCAGCGGCGTATTCAGTAAGCGCGATTTCAGTGGACAGATTAATTATCAATGGCGGGGAACGCCTCGAGGGCGAGATACGCATCTCCGGTGCGAAGAATGCGGTGCTGCCTATCATGGCGGCAACGCTGCTGGCCGACAGCCCGGTCACGGTCCGCAATATCCCGCACCTGCATGATGTGACGACCACCATGGAGTTGCTGGGTCGCATGGGCATTCATCTCACGGTGGATGAGAAAATGGATATCGTGGTCGATAGCAGCACCATTAATTCGTTGTATGCACCTTATGAACTGGTGCGCACCATGCGCTCTTCCATTCTCGTGCTGGGCCCCATGCTGTCCCGTTTCGGGCGCGCTGATGTTTCGTTACCGGGTGGCTGTGCTATCGGTTCCCGGCCAGTCAATCTGCACATCAAGGGCTTGCAGGCCATGGGTGCGGACATTGAAGTGGAGAATGGATATATCAAGGCGCGTGTTGATCGCCTGAAAGGTGCGCGACTGGTCATGGATGTCGTCACGGTGACCGGTACGGAAAACCTGATGATGGCAGCAACGCTGGCAGACGGTGAAACGGTGATTGAGAATGCCGCCCGTGAGCCGGAAGTGACTGACCTGGCGAATTGTCTTATCAGCATGGGCGCAATCATTACCGGGCACGGTACCGATACCATTCACATTGAAGGTGTGGAACGTTTGTCGGGTACCGAGTACAAGGTTTTGCCTGACCGGATCGAAACCGGCAGTTACCTGGTGGCCGCAGCGATAACCGGTGGACACATCAAGGTGAAGGATACCCGTCCGGATATCATGGACGCGGTGCTGCAGGCGCTGCGCGAGGCCGGTGCCGAAATCACCGTGGGTGAGGACTGGATTGAACTCGACATGCACGGCAAGCGGCCGCAGGCAGTCAATATCCATACGGCACCTTATCCGGCATTTCCTACCGACATGCAGGCGCAGTTTACCGCCCTGAATGTGGTGGCAGAGGGCTCGGGCACGATTACCGAAACCGTGTTTGAAAACCGTTTTATGCATGTGCAGGAAATGCAGCGAATGGGCGCAAAAATCCAGCTTGAGGGCAATACAGCCATCAGCCAGGGTGTGGAGCAACTTGCCGGGGCACCGGTGATGGCTACCGATCTGCGTGCATCGGCCAGCCTGGTACTGGCGGGGCTGGTGGCGGACGGTGAGACGACGATTGACCGTATTTACCACATTGATCGCGGTTATGAGCGCATTGAAGAAAAGCTGGCACAGCTTGGCGCGAACATTCGCCGGGTACCGGATTAGTGTCCCTGTAGGAGCGGACCGTGTCCGCGATTGCGGTATATAAAAAAATCGCGGACACGGTCCGCTCCTACAGAAAAATCACACGGGTATCCGTTCTCAACCTGCCAATATGCTTGTAAAATGGCGGTTTCTGCCTGAAACTTACTGCCCATGAATAACACACTCACTATCGCTCTCTCCAAGGGCCGTATTTTCGAGGAAACCCTGCCGCTGCTGGCTGCTGCCGGTATCGAGCCGGTCGATGACCCCGAAACCAGTCGCAAACTGATTCTCGATACCAACCAGCAAGACGTCAAGCTGGTCATTATCCGTGCTGCTGATGTGCCGACCTACGTGGGTTATGGCGCGGCAGATATCGGCGTAGCCGGCAAGGACGTCCTGATGGAACATGGTGGTGAAGGTCTGTATGAACCGCTGGACCTGGGAATAGCGCGTTGCCGATTGATGGTGGCGGGGCCGGAACACGGAGGCGGGAAACAGAGCCGGTTACGGATTGCGACCAAGTACGTGCAGAGTACCCGGCGCTTTTATGCTGACCGCCAGGAGCAGGTAGAGATAATCAAATTATACGGTTCCATGGAACTGGCACCGCTGGTCGGTCTGGCAGACCGCATCGTTGATGTGGTGGATACCGGTAACACCCTGAAGGCCAATGGCCTGGTGCCGCTGGAGCATATCGCCGACATCAGCTCACGGCTGGTGGTTAACAAGGCGGCCATGAAAATGAAGCATGCGCGTGTCACGGAGTTCATCGCGCATCTGAAAACAGCCGTGTCTGCTTGATCATTATCACTACCTGTAGGAGCGGACCGTGTCCGCGATTTCGGTGGCCAAACAAATCGCGGACACGGTCCGCTCCTACACCAATTATAATTTTTTCGAGAAGGTATGCCTGAGATAAAAAGATTAAACAGCCAGGATTCCACGTTTGATGTGGATCTTGAGCGTCTGCTGGACTGGGATCAAACGACTGACCCGGCGGTGGAGTCTGTGGTGCGTGACGTCATTGCCGATGTGCGTACGCGCGGTGATGCGGCTGTTATTGATTACACCCAACGTTTCGATCGCTGGTCGATGCCAGCTGCCGCAGACTTGGAGATAACGCTGGATGCCTGTCAACAGGCACTGGCCTCGCTGCCACAGTCACAGCGTGTTGCGCTGGAACAGGCGGCAGACAGAATACGTGCCTATGCCGGGCATCAGAAAATGGAGTCCTGGTCCTATACCGAGGCAGATGGCACCTTGCTGGGTCAGCAGGTGACACCGCTGGACCGTGTCGGTCTGTATGTGCCGGGTGGCAAGGCTGCCTATCCTTCCTCGGTATTGATGAATGCGATTCCGGCCAAGGTTGCCGGCGTTGCCGAACTGATCATGGTGGTACCGACCCCGGAAGGCGAGGTGAATGACATGGTGCTGGCGGCAGCCGCTATTGCGGGTGTCGATCGTGTGTTCGCGGTCGGAGGAGCCCAGGCCGTTGCTGCACTGGCCTATGGTACGGTCACCATTCCGGCAGTTGACAAGATTGTCGGACCGGGAAATGCCTATGTGGCTTCGGCCAAGCGCATGGTGTTTGGCAAGGTCGGCATCGACATGATTGCCGGGCCTTCCGAGATACTGGTGGTCTGTGACGGTCAGACAGACCCTGACTGGATTGCCGTTGACCTGTTTTCACAGGCGGAACATGATGAAGACGCCCAGTCCATACTGGTCAGCCCGGATGGAGATTTCCTTGACCGGGTTGCCGCCAGTATCAAGCGTCTGCTGCCGGAGATGTCGCGGGCTGAAATCATTCGTGCCTCGCTGCAGGGGCAGGGTGCGCTCATACAGGTACGCGATATGGACGAGGCGGTTGAGATCGCCAACCTGATTGCACCTGAACACCTGGAACTTTCAGTGGCAGAACCGCAGGTGATCGCTGCACGCATTCGCCACGCCGGTGCCATCTTTATGGGGCGTTACACGGCAGAGGTGCTGGGTGATTACTGTGCCGGCCCCAACCATGTGTTGCCGACCTCGCGCACCGCGCGTTTTTCCTCACCGCTGGGTGTGTACGATTTTCAAAAACGCTCCAGCCTGATTTTCTGCTCGGAGGAAGGCGCCAGCACGCTGGGGAAGACAGCCGCGATACTGGCGCACGGTGAGGGGTTGACGGCGCATGCCCGCTCTGCCGAAGTGCGGATAAAGAAATAGCGTTTGTATTTATTTGATCCCCTCTCCCCAGCCCTCTCCCGGAGGGAGAGGGGGTACGAGTATTGTCTTATGTGTGTTGGGCCAGCACATGAAATTTGATAAGGCGAGCAGTTGATAATGTATGCCGACGGTGCATAAACTCAGCGTCCCTTCTCCTTTATGCTCGTTCTTTGAGTGCTCCGGGAGAAGGACAGGAAGAGGGGATATGGATTTCAGATGGTTGTTTTCATTTGATCCCCTATCCCCAGTCCTCTCTCGGAGTACCCGATTAAGTGCCGGGCATAGAGGAGACGGGATTCAAGTAGTGCGGAAATAATTATGCAGGAAAAAATCAATAAACTGATCCGTCCTGAAATCAGGGAGTTGGTGGCCTACTCTGTGCCGGATGCTGGCAACATGATCAAGCTCGATGCTATGGAAAACCCGTGGTCATGGCCTGATGACATGCGCAATGCCTGGCTGGACACGCTGAAGTCGGCTGAAATCAACCGTTATCCGGATCCGGCAGCCCGCGCGTTGCAGGCTGACATGCGCCGGGTGATGGACGTGCCGGACGCCGCCGGTGTGATACTGGGCAACGGCTCGGATGAGCTGATCCAGATGATTATCCAGGCGGTTGCCGCGCCCGGCCGGGTTGTGCTGGCACCGGTGCCGACCTTTGTCATGTATCAGCAAATCTCGCAGGTTGCCGGCATGGAGTTTGAGGCGGTACCGCTGCAGGATGATTTTTCGCTGGACCAGGATGCGTTGCTGGCTGCCGTGGCGAAGTGCAATCCGGCGGTGATTTTTCTGGCGTATCCAAACAATCCGACCGGCAACTTGTTCGATGCTGACATTCTGCATGCCCTGTTGTCATGTGCGGACGGACTGGTTGTGATTGACGAGGCCTATGCGCCGTTTACGGATGCCAGCTTCATGTCACGCATTGGCGATTACGATAATCTGCTGGTGTTGCGCACGGTCTCCAAGATGGGTCTGGCCGGTTTGCGGCTGGGTCTGCTTGCCGGCCCGCCGGCATGGCTGGAGCAGATCGATAAAACGCGTCTTCCCTATAACATCAGTGTGGTCAATCAACTGACCGGGAGTTTTGCGCTCCGGCACGCCGATTATTTTATCGGGCAGGCGCGGGAAATTCGCAGCCAGCGCGCGCAGCTTCTTTCAGGTTTGCAAGCTCTGTCATCGTTGACGGTGTATCCGAGCGAGGCCAATTTCATCCTGTTCCGTACGCCGGCGGGCAGGGCAGCTGAAATTTTCGAGGGACTCAGGGCGGTGGGCATCCTCATCAAGAATCTTGATGGTTCAGTTGCAGCACTACGGGATTGTTTGCGTGTTACGGTCGGTACGCCTGATGAAAACGCAGCTTTTCTGACCGCGCTGGAGCCCTTGCTGGCAGGTTCCTGACGGGTCGGGCAGGCAGTTTGACCGCAGCCTGGGCTGCAAGCTTAAACAGCAATCAGTGCACAACGGTTAACTCGCCGGCTTGTTTCTGCCCGGTCTCTGAATCACTCTCGCCTGCGTGCTAAACGCTACGCCCTTTCTGACGCCGTTCAGTTTAATGAGGGTGCCAGGTTTTTGCCGGGAAATGGTCTTCATTACCTCGTTTGTTTCTTCAATCGGCTTGCCGTTGATGGCGACCAGGATGTCTCCGGGCAGCAGGCCGGCATCGGCGGCCGGTCCGTTATTGATGACGGTGCTGATCAGCATGCCCCGTGTGTAGGGCTGGTCAGTGGTTTTGGCCAGCTGTGGTGTCATGTCCAGTGCCTCGATACCCAGCCAGCCACGTATCACGTAACCATGTTCAATAATCTGGGTCATAACACCCTTGGCCAGGCTGATGGGAATGGCAAAACCGATGCCTTGTGAGCCACCGCTCTTGCTGTAAATGGCAGAGTTAATTCCGATCAGTTCACCATGGGTATTGATCAGTGCGCCGCCGGAGTTGCCCGGATTGATGGCGGCATCGGTTTGTATGAAATCTTCGTAAGCGGTAATACCCAGATGGTCACGTCCGGTGGCGCTGATAATGCCCGAGGTGACGGTTTGTCCAACGCCAAACGGGTTGCCGATGGCGAGCACCACATCGCCGACACGCAGGCGACGTGAATCGCCGATAACGATGCTGGGTAGCTCGTCAGCGGTGATGTGCAAAACTGCCAGATCAGTGTCGAGGTCGGTGCCGACCACCCGTGCCCTGGCGCTGCGACCGTCAGCCAGCAGGATTTGTATCTGGTCGGCGCCTTCGATGACGTGGTTGTTGGTCAGGATGTGACCCTGGGTGCTGATCAATACCCCCGAGCCGAGGCTGGTCTGTACTTCCTTGCGCGCCTTGGCAAACTGGTCGCCAAAAAACTTCTGGAATATTGGATCCGTCAGTAACGGATGGACGCGATGCGTGATGACCTTTGCGGTATGGATGTTAACGACAGCCGGTACCGCTTTTTCAACAGCATCCGCATAGGATACCGGCCTGCCCCGTTGCCCTGTTCGGGACTGGTCAGCTGACTCTAATGCGGACTTCTGCGGAGACTCGATTACTTCGACAACTGTGCCGTTGTTGCGCAGCAGGTCGGGGTCTATCAGCAGTATATAGAGAAAGGCCGCAGCCAGGCCCGTCATGATGGTTTGCAGGAGGAAGGTAAGAAATTTACGTATTGCCATGGGTGGTATACCCTGTTGCCAGTTGAAACGAGAACACCTTAACAGGAAGTGGTGCGATGGTAACCCTGAAAGCGCTGGTTGAATACACGGACAGTCTGTTGGCTGTCGAAAATTTCAGTGATTATTGTCCGAACGGCTTACAGGTGGAAGGCCGGCCTGAAGTGCATTGTCTGGTCAGCGGTGTCACTGCCAGTCTGGAACTGGTAGAGGCCGCAATTGCGGCAGAGGCCGATGCCATACTGGTGCACCACGGATATTTCTGGAAGGGTGAGGATGAGTGCGTCACGGGTATGAAGCGGCAGCGGCTGCAGCGGCTGCTGGGTACCGGCACCAGTCTGCTGGCCTACCATCTACCACTGGACGCGCATCCGCAACTGGGCAATAACGCGCAGTTGGCTCGCGTACTGGGCTTCAAGCGCAGCGGCTGTTTCGGCAATGACGGCGGTTTACAGCTGGCGCAGTTCGGCGAGTTGTCGCAGCCGCTGGACGCGCCGACACTGGCACGGCATATCGAAACACAGCTGGGCCGGGCGCCGCTTCACATTACCGGGCGTGCGGCGATGATTGAAACGGTGGGCTGGTGTACGGGGGCGGCGCAGTCTTATATAGAAGCGGCAGCGGAGCAGGGGCTGGATGCCTTCATCAGCGGCGAGATATCCGAGCAGACGGTGCATGTGGCGCGTGAGTGCGGCATTCATTACTTTGCGGCCGGCCACCACGCAACCGAGCGCTATGGTGCCAGCGCGCTGGGCGAGCACCTGTCCGGACACTTCGACATCAGCCACCAGTTTATCGATATCGCCAATCCGGTTTGATGACGGCAGTGTGCTGCATTAAAAACACCCCGGCAGGTGGGTTTTCCCCCGGTCACCCCTTGACCTTATCGGGTAGTTAGACCATCCTATGCGGTTCTTGTGAATCGCTTGTATTAAATTAGAATATTCCGAAATAGTTAAAGTGTTTTTGCCGTTGAAAAGTGGCATAAAAAATTACATAACTAATTGATTTTATAATATTTATCTGGAGATTGCCAAATGAGTGGCGATAACACCAATTCAGGACGACGTCGTTTTTTGACAGCTGCAACATCTGTCGTCGGTGCCGTCGGGATGGGCTTTGTGTTAGTGCCCTTCATTTCTTCCATGCAACCCAGTGCCAGGGCTCGTGCCGCCGGTGCGCCGGTGCGTGCAGACATCAGCAAGCTTGAGCCGGGACAGATGATCCGGGTGAAGTGGCGCGGCAAGCCGGTATGGCTGGTCAGACGCACACAAAAAATGCTGGAAGTGCTGCCGACGCTGAATCAAACGCTGAGCGATCCCGAGTCGCTGGAATCGATACAGCCGCCTTATGCACAAAACGAATACCGCTCCATCAAGCCGGAAGTGCTTGTCACAGTTGGCATTTGCACCCACCTGGGTTGCTCACCGACCTACCGGCCTGATGTTGGGGCTGCTGATCTGGGCGCAGACTGGGAGGGTGGCTTCTTCTGTCCCTGTCATGGCTCCAAGTTCGACCTCGCCGGACGCGTTTACAAGGGCGTGCCTGCACCGACTAATCTGGATGTCCCTCCGCACACCTATCTGAGTGAAACAGAGCTGCTGATCGGTGAAGACGATATCGAGGAGGTCGCATAATGGGCGAGAAATGGAACAAAGGCCTGCTTGGCTGGATTGATGCACGTTTTCCTCTCAGCAAGATGTGGTATGAACATCTGGCCGAGTATTACGCACCCAAGAATTTCAACTTCTGGTATTACTTCGGTTCACTGGCACTGTTGGTACTGGTTATTCAGATACTGACGGGTGTCTGGTTAACGATGAACTACAAACCGGATGCCGCAATGGCTTTCAACTCCGTTGAATACATCATGCGCGATGTGAACTGGGGCTGGCTGATTCGTTATATGCATTCTACCGGTGCCTCGATGTTCTTTATCGTGGTGTACCTGCACATGTTTCGCGGTTTGATTTACGGGTCTTTCAAGAAGCCCCGCGAGTTGATCTGGATCTTCGGCATGATCATCTACGTTTGCCTGATGGCAGAAGCCTTTATGGGCTACCTGCTGCCATGGGGTCAGATGTCTTACTGGGGTGCGCAGGTGATTATTTCCCTGTTTGGCGCAATCCCTGGCATCGGTGACGCGTTGGCGCTGTGGATTCGTGGCGACTTTGTGATTGCCGATGCAACGCTTAACCGTTTCTTTGCCTTCCATGTGATTGCTGTACCGATCGTGCTGCTGGCACTGGTGGTGCTGCACATCCTGGCGCTGCACGAAGTGGGTTCCAACAACCCGGACGGCGTCGAGATCAAGAAGCACAAGGATAAGAACGGTATCCCGCTGGATGGGATCCCGTTCCACCCGTACTACACGGTGAAAGATATTGTTGGTGTCGTGGTATTCCTGATTATCTTTTCCATTATCGTTTTCTTTATGCCCGAGATGGGTGGCTGGTTTCTGGAGAAGGATAATTTTATTCCTGCAGATCCGCTGAAGACGCCGGAGCATATCGTACCGTTATGGTATTTCACGCCGTTCTACGCCATTTTGCGTGCGGTACCTGACAAGTTCCTTGGTGTGGTTGCCATGGGTGGTGCGATATTCGTGCTGTTCCTGCTGCCATGGCTGGATCGCAGTCCGGTTAAGTCTATTCGCTACCGTGGTGGTATCTACAAGATCGCGATCGGTGTGTTTGTTGTCAGCTTCATTGCACTGGGCTACCTCGGTACCCAGCCGGCAACGCCGCTGTACACCAACTTCGCACGTATCTTCAGTTTGCTGTACTTCGGGTTCTTTGCCTCGTTGCTGATTATTCCCCGGTTTGAAAAGACCAAGCCGGTGCCGGACAGGGTGACGTCATGAATAAACAATTAATTGCCGTTTTGCTGGCTATTGTCCCGGTATGGGTGTTTGCCGCCGGTGGGCACGGAGTTAGTCTCGACAAGGCAAACATTGATCCGACCAACGTGCAGTCATTGCAGCGCGGTGCCGGTCTGTTTGTAAATTACTGTCTCAGTTGCCACTCGGCCAATCTGATGCGCTACGAGCACATGGGTAATGACCTGGGGATTGACGAGAAGATGGTCAGCGAGAACCTGATTTTTACTGGCGGCAAGGTGGGTGACCTGATGACGGTTGCCTCGGCCCCTGCCGATTCCATGGTGTGGTTCGGTACTGTGCCGCCGGATCTGACTGTGATTGCACGTGCGCGCGGTGTTGACTGGTTATATACCTACTTGCGCAGTTTCTACCGGGATGACTCACGTCATATCGGTACCAACAACCTGGTCTTCCCGGATGTCGGCATGCCGAATGTCCTGTGGGAGTTGCAGGGTGTACAGGAGCCGGTGATCACGACTATAAAAGGGCATGACGGGACTGAAGTGAAGGAAGTTGGTCTGGAACTGGTAGAGCCCGGCACGCTGACGCCGACAGAATTCGACCGTGCCGTTCGCGACCTGGTAAATTTTCTGGACTACATGGGTGAACCTGCAAAGCATGAGCGGCGTGCACTCGGCACAAAGGTTGTTTTGTTCCTGCTAATGTTCCTGGTGCTGGCCTATTTGCTCAAGCGGGAATTCTGGAAGGATATTCACTAGAGCGGTCTGGTCGCTGGCTGGCCTGAGCGGAAACGTTAACCTTGAGGATCGCCTGATATGGCACTGGTAGCAAATCGTCGTTCTGTTATGAACCTGTTTTCATCAGGTATCTGTCCTCACAGTCACTCTGTTCGCATGGTGCTGGCCGAGAAGGGCATTACCGTCGAGATCGTTGATATCGACGTCAACCAGAAACCGGAAGACCTGCTGGACCTGAATCCATACAACACGGTACCAACACTGGTAGACCGTGAACTGGTTTTGTATGACCCGCATACCATTATTGAGTACCTCGACGAGCGCTTTCCGCATCCGCCATTGATGCCGGTTGATCCGGTTTCGCGTGCACGCACGCGCCTGGCGCTGTATCGGATTCAGCAGGACTGGTATGAGCTGGTGCCGGCGCTGGAGTCGAAGGGAGAGAAGACCTCTGCCAAGGCGCGCAAGCAGCTGAGTGACAGCCTTACCGCCAGTGCCGAGGTGTTTGCGGCAAAACCCTATTTCCTCAGTGATGATTTCTCCCTGGTGGATACCATGGTCGTGCCGATTCTGTGGCGCCTGCCAAAGTACCGCATCGAGCTTCCGCGCCAGGCCAAGCCGGTCGCCGACTACGCCAAGCGTATGTTTGAGCGGGAGTCGTTCCAGGCCAGCCTGAGCGAAGCCGAACGCGAGATGAGAGAATAACCCCGTTTCTTCCTGTTTGCAGGGTGATGTGGGTAACAAGAACCTATTCCTGCTATCTTTGTTGGTATGACTTCCAGCCGCCCCTACCTTGTTCGTGCCATCCATGAATGGATCCTGGATAACGAACTGACGCCGCACCTGCTGGTGGATATTGAAGGCGAGGGTGTCGAAGTGCCTGCGCAGCAGGGGCAAAATGGAAAAATTGTCCTGAATATCAGCCCACAGGCCGTTGAGGGTCTGATGCTGGGCAATGATGCAATCGGCTTTCGTGCACGCTTCGGTGGTATCTCAACAGATGTATACGTACCCATCGCCTCGGTGCTGGCAATCTATGCCAAGGAGAACGGCCGCGGCATGGTCTTTTCCGACGATGAAGACGGTCCGTCCCCGGATGAGTCTGCTACAAAATCAGGCAAGCGCCCGTCGCTGAAGATTGTGAAGTAGGCCCGTTCCTATCCGGCCTGATTCTCCCGGACAGGTTCCAGTCGCAAATGCCCCGCATTGACCCCGCCTTCTGCCAGCAGTGCTTCGATGTCTCCCGGCAACGGGGCTGGTGCGCAGACGTAAAAATCCAGCTCCTGCACTGCATCCAGAGCAGCAATGATTTCCGCTAACAGGTCTGCGACGGAGTGTGCGTCTGTTGCCTCCAGTGGACGGTAGTGAAAATTATCCAGTGCATCATCCCATGAGCGGCACAGGTTACCCTGGTAGTGGTTGTTTTCGGGTGTGGTAATCCAGTAGAGGTACAGGTTCTCGGCGATGTCGAGTGCCATTGCATGTTCGATCAGGCTTTTAACCGGGCCAAAGCCGGCATTGACCGCAATAAATACGATGGAGCGGGGTGAATCCTCGTTCAGTGTAAAATCGCCCCCTGGCCCCGTTATGCGGATCACTGTATTTGACCTGGTGACATCGGCCAGCTGTTCGCTGAAGGGGTTGCCCGGGATGACCGGGATATGGAACTGCAGGTTCATGTCATCACAGGGGCAGCTGGCTATCGAGCAATCCTGCGCCGGCAGACCCTCGAGCTTAAGTGACAGGTACTGGCCGGCGAGGAAGCGCAGTCGTTTGGTGCGGGGTGTCTTGGCATGCAGGATGATTACCCGGTCATCAGGCTGTTCGATCTTCCTGACGCGGACATCAATTTCCTGCTGAGGGATGTCGCGTGAGCCGAGTGCTTCCTCGGCTTCCAGCACGACATCGGTGACGGCGGTGTTGGAGCAGGTGAGTATGTAACCCAGTCCTTTCTCTGTCTCGGAAAGCACGTAGTCATGCGGGCAGATTTTCTTGACCTGCCCGGAAACAACCTTGGCCTTGCACTTGCCGCAGTTACCGTTACTGCAGCCGTAGCCCAGCGCCAGACCGCCACGTAGTCCGGCCTCCAGTATGGAGTCGGAGCCTTCTATAAAAAATTCATGCCCGCTGGGCAGGATGCGTACCTGGGCTGCCATCACACGTAAAAAAGCCTCTCTGGCCAGTATGTTCGAATCATCAGCTGGCGTATCAGTGGATGCCAGTGCCAGTGTGAACCAGTCCTTGAGTTTACTGAAAGTCCGGTCCTGCGTCTGTTCTGCCTCGGGTGCCAGTTCATCCAGTTTCTGCTGTATGTCTGCGACCATATCAGCATGGCGCCGCCCTTCCTGCCGTGCCCGGGCGAGTTCCTGCCCGAGTGCCAGGATACGGGCAGCCAGTGTGTCCGTATCCGGTTGGTCATCACTGGCGGGCCGCACGATCTTGTTGACCGCATTTTCCATGATGTGCTCGACTCGCTCGAGCATGGTGGTGTCTTCTACTTCTGTCTGCGGGTAGGCCTGCAGCAAGTCTGCGAGCAGCAACTCCCCTTCAAAGGTGCGTAATTCGCCTTGCCGTATTCTTTTCTGCAGTGCCCCACGCTTTACGCCCACCAGGCGTGCAGCTCGTGAAAGTGTTATGAGACGCGGCATTCCCCCCTCCCTGATGCGTGTGTCTGCAATCCTGTTTTTGTGTACTCTAGCATAGGTGATTTTCAAATGACCGCTACGATATACTGCGACCGTTATGATCGAAATAATAGTCGGCGACATTACAAAACTGAAAGTCGATGCCATCGTAAACGCGGCCAACAGCACCTTGCTTGGTGGTGGCGGGGTGGACGGCGCTATTCACGCAGCAGCCGGACCGTTGTTGCAGGATTACTGCCGCACCCTGAAAGGTTGCCGCAGCGGAGAGGCCAGGCTGAGTCCGGGGTTCGAATTGCCGGCACGCCGGATTATTCACACCGTTGGTCCGGTGTGGAAAGACGGCATGCATTATGAAGAAGCGCTGCTGAAGGCGTGTTACCGAAACAGTTTTGAGTTGGCCCTGCAGTATGCTGTCGGCTCGATTGCTTTTCCGGCCATCAGTACCGGTGCTTACGGCTATCCGAAGCGGGAGGCGACCATGATTGCCATGAATACCATGCTGGCATATGAGGATCGCTTCGAACGTATTATTGCCTGTTGCTTCAGTGAAGCAGATGCGGCGCTGTATCGATCAATTGAGCGGGATTTGCGTAACGCGGATTAAATCTGCTCCTGCAGCTTGTCTCCGCTATTCCAACCAGTGCAGGGGTGCATCTAATGCGCGATGTGTTTGCCCCGGGCGTTAATCGCGGACATGGTCCGCTCCTGCATTAATCGAAGCACCTGTAGGAGCGGACCATGTCCGCGATCATTCCAGCGGGCAATCTACCGGTTTGCCGTCATTCAGCCAGGCCGCCCACTGCGCGTGCAGGGAGACATCCACGCCATCGGCAGTCGCCTGTGCCTGCAGGTAAGTCTGCAGGTCATGCAGCAGCTCGGAGTCCATTAATTCGAAATCCTGTTGTAACTGGCCATGCAGCGTGCGGTAGATGCGCTTCAGGTCTCGCAGTTCATACTGATCCAGTTGCTTCATGGTGTTTTGTCTCCGTTCTGATCGGCGTTGTCTGGCTCGTCTGGCAGAAACAGCAGTGGGTCAATGCGCGCATCATTCAGACTGACACCCCAGTGTAAATGCGGTCCGGTAACCCGGCCGGTCATGCCGACTGCGCCGAGATTGTCGCCGGTGTTAACTGTTTGTCCGGGCTTCACGCCGATCTTGCTCATATGGCAGTACAGGGTGACCAGTCCCTGGCCGTGATCGAGCAGTACCGTGTTGCCATTGAAAAAGAAATCGCCGGTGTCGAGTACGGTGCCGGGGGCAGGGGCCAGTATCGGGGTGCCTTCTGGTGCGGCGATATCCAGTCCACTGTGCGGCTTGCGTGGCTGCTCATTGAAAAAGCGTCGCAGACCGTACGGGCTGCTGGTCGGACCGTTGACCGGTTTGCGGAATTCAATGACCACGTCTTCCTCGGGTGACCAGTGACGCAGGGCTGATTTGATCTGCTTTGATTCACGGGAGATTCGTTCCATATCGCGTTTTTCCGGATTGACCTTGCGCTTGTCCTTGATAGTGATGTGTTGTTCCTCGTAATGTTTGTCTTCGACCTGGAAGCCAATGTTCTGCGTCTTTCCCTGCCGGTCTGTTACCGTCAGGAAATGCCGACCGGGTTTGGTGGCCAGAGGCAAACCGATGACGGCGATGTGCCGGTCTTTGTTTTTCATCACCAGGATTTTCTTTTCACCATAGCGCGCTGTCGTTGCTACCGCATCGGCGGGCAGGGTGATCACAGCCACACCGCCGGGAACGGGGGTGGTATCGAGCGACAGTGCTTGGCCGAGTGTAGCGAACAGTGTAAAAGCAGAGAAAATAAAAATACGTAACATTATTTTTTCACTATGTAGGTTAATTGAAAGTGTCGATTTTCCCGCCTCAGTTAAAGGTAGTGCGTTCCTTCTCCTTTATGCTCGTTCTTTGAGTGCTTCGGGAGAAGGACAGGAAGGGGGGGTATTGATCAGGCTTTGGTAAGTTTATCCCCTTTTATGCCCGGCGCTTAATCGGGTACTCCCCGGCCCTCTCCCTGGGGGAGAGGGGGTGGCTAATTCATTACTTCACAACTTTATCAACGGTACACAACAAGCGCCCTTCGGCAAGGCGTGCCTCGATTTGTTCACCGGCCTTCACGGTGTTTGCCGCGTGTAATATGTGGTTGTCTTCCTGCCGGGTAACGATGGCATAGCCCCGGTCGAGCGTCGCCAGCGGGCTGATGGTATCCAGTGATTTGCACGCCACCGCCAGTTGTTGTTGCCGGGTCTGTAGCAAGCTGTTCATTGCAGCGCGCAGACGCTGTGCCAGTGCCTGTCGCAGC
This sequence comes from Gammaproteobacteria bacterium, assembly GCA_030632175.1. Taxonomy (GTDB): domain Bacteria; phylum Pseudomonadota; class Gammaproteobacteria; order UBA9214; family UBA9214; genus UBA9214. Next base: position 4,258 of record DAOVVG010000001.1, on the reverse strand, counting down.
AGCTCTGTGCGGCTGATCTGGTGGGCGGGCGAGGCCTGCTTCAGTCGTGCGAGTGCCTCATTAAGAGAATACCGCAACTTGTTGAAATATGAATTAATAGCCAGTCGATAGCGTTGTTCCAGTTCGTCAAGTCGCTGTGCCTGCTGGCGCAGCTGCTGGCCGGGATGCCGCAGCTGCAGGCGTTGATCCAGCCAGCGCAGACGTTCCTGACTGTCTACCAGGGCCTGGCGGATGAGGCGTGCGCCGCGCGTCTCCAGCGCCCTGACCTGAGTCTGCCACTCGGCCTGGTCCGGGCTGACCAGTTCGGCCGCCGCCGAGGGCGTGGGTGCGCGCTGGTCGGCGACAAAATCCGCAATGGTGAAGTCGACTTCATGGCCGACGGCGCTGATTACGGGGATCGGGCAGTCGTGGATGGCGCGTGCCACGATTTCTTCATTGAAGGCCCACAGGTCTTCCAGTGAACCGCCGCCACGCGTCAGAATGAGCACGTCACATTCCTTGCGTGCGGCAGCGGTCTCCAGCATGGCCGCAATTTCCCTGCCGGCGTCCTTGCCCTGCACCGGAACCGGATAAACCAGTACCGGGATTGCCGGAAAGCGTCGTTTCAGTACGCTGAGTACGTCGCGAATGGCAGCGCCACTGGGAGAGGTAATCACGCCGATACGTCCGGGGAGTGCTGGTAATACCTGTTTCGTTTCAGGGTTAAACAGGCCTTCTTTTTCCAGCTTTGATTTGAGCGCATCAAAGGCTTGCTGCAACACACCGTCACCGGCTTCCTGCATGGCCTCGGCAATTAGCTGGTAGTCGCCGCGGGGTTCGTACAGGCTGATCTTTGCGCGCACCAGCACCTGCATGCCTTCTTCCGGCCTGAATCGCAGCAGCTGGTTGCGACTGCGGAACATGGCACCGCGTATTTGTGCCTTGCTGTCCTTGAGGGTGAAGTAGAGATGGCCGGAGGAGGGCCGGGCGAGATTCGATAGTTCGCCTTCCAGCCAGATGCGGGCCAGGCCCTGTTCCAGCAATTTCCGTGCGGTCTGGTTCAGGCGGGAAACGCTATAAACGTCTCGATTCGGGGCTCGTGGCTGCTTGTCCAGTGCAGATTCTGACATGGGAGGCAAGGATACACGGAATCGGGGGAGAAAAGGCCAGTGTAGAGTTTACCGGAGTAGCGCCAGTCCCTATAATTGGCGGCCATTCTCAACAGGCGGAACCCGGAAACATGCGCATATCGCAGGAAGCTCTAACTTTTGATGACGTCCTGCTGTTGCCGGCACATTCCATCGTCTTGCCGCGTGATGTCAGTCTGCGCAGCCAGCTGACTCGCGAGATTGAGCTGAAAATCCCCGTTCTGTCGGCGGCCATGGATACCGTTACTGAATCCCGGCTGGCGATTGCGCTGGCGCAGGAAGGTGGTATTGGCATCATCCACAAGAACCTCACGGCCGAGGAGCAGGCGGTTGAAGTCCAGCGGGTGAAGAAGTTTGAAAGCGGGGTCATCAAGGACCCGATTACAGTTTCATCATCTACCAGTATTCGCGAGGTCATAGAACTGACCCGCGCGAACAATATTTCCGGCGTGCCGGTCGTTGATGGTGATGACCTCGTGGGTATTGTGACCAGCCGTGACCGGCGCTTTGAAACCAATCTTGATCTGCCCGTAACCAATGTCATGACACCGAAAGACAGGCTGGTGACAGTGCCCGAAGGTGTCGGCAAGGATGATGTGATTGCGCTGTTGCACAAGCACCGCATTGAACGTGTGCTGGTGGTCAACGATGACTTCAAGTTGCGCGGCATGATCACGGTCAAGGATATTCAGAAGTCCACCGACTACCCGAATGCCTGCAAGGATGAGCATGGGCGGCTACGCGTTGGCGCGGCGGTTGGTACCGGTGGTAATACCGAGGCGCGGGTTGATGCTTTGGTGCAAGCGGGTGTTGACGTGGTGATCGTTGATACGGCGCACGGGCATTCGCAGGGTGTTATCGATCGGGTTCGCTGGGTGAAGCAGCACTACCCGGATATACAGGTGATCGGCGGCAACATTGCAACGGCGGCTGCGGCCAGGGCACTGGTAGAGGCCGGTGCCGATGGTGTCAAGGTCGGTATCGGTCCGGGTTCCATTTGCACCACGCGTATTGTGGCCGGTATTGGTGTGCCACAGATCTCGGCAGTTGCCAATGTGGCAGACGAGTTGCGCAAAGACGGTATTCCCCTGATTGCTGATGGCGGTATACGTTATTCCGGTGATGTGGCCAAGGCACTGGCGGCCGGTGCTTACTCGGTGATGATCGGCAGCATGCTGGCCGGTACTGAAGAAGCGCCGGGCGAAGTGGAACTGTATAAAGGACGGTCCTACAAGGCCTATCGCGGCATGGGTTCGCTGGGTGCCATGAAGCTGGGTTCCAGCGACCGCTATTTCCAGGAAGGTGGCGAGCCGGACAAGCTGGTGCCGGAGGGGATTGAGGGCCGTGTTCCCTACAAGGGCAGCATGATTGCCATTTTGCACCAGTTGATGGGCGGGGTACGCGCCAGTATGGGTTATACCGGTTGTGCCAGCATTGAAGAGATGCGTACCAAGCCAGAATTTATTCGTGTCACCAATGCCGGCATGAAAGAAAGCCATGTGCATGATGTATCAATCACCAAGGAAGCACCGAATTACCGGGTGTGATGCCGTGCCGCCTCGCCCCATAAACTCCCTCTCCTTTATACCCGATTAAGCGCCGGGCATAAAAGGGGATAAAACAGGCAGCTTTCCTAACCATAATCTTCTCATCTTGTCCTTCTCCCCAAAGAAAAAGACGCTTTATATATAAGTGATATCGTGACTTCAAATAACAACGACATTCATGCACACCGAATCCTGATCCTGGATTTCGGTTCCCAGTACACCCAGCTGATTGCGCGACGCGTGCGTGAGATCGGCGTGTATTGTGAAATCTATCCCTATGACGTGGATGTTGATGACATCCGTGCGTTTAAACCCATGGGCATTATCCTGTCCGGCGGGCCGGAAACGGTGACCGGTGGTGATGCGCCGCAGGCGCCGCAGATAGTGTTCGACAGCGGCGTACCATTGTTGGGTATCTGTTACGGCATGCAGACCATGGTGGCACAGCTGGGTGGTGTGGTCGAAAATTCGGATCAACATGAATATGGCTATGCGCAGGTGCGCGCACGTGGGCATTCACGCCTGCTGACAGACATCGAAGACCACACCACGGACGAAGGCTATGGCTTGCTGGATGTATGGATGAGTCATGGAGATCGCGTGGTTGAGTTGCCGGCCGGCTTCAAGGTTGCTGCCAGTACTGACAGTGCGCCGATCGCCGCGATGGCCGATGATGAGCGTGCCTATTACGGTATCCAGTTTCACCCGGAAGTCACGCATACACATCAGGGCGAGCGCATTCTGCAGCGTTTTTTGATTGAGCTGTGCGGTTGTGATGCCTTGTGGACGTCAGACCATATTGTCAGCAGCAGTATCAGCGATATACAGGCGCAGGTGGGTGCTGGCAATGTCCTGCTGGGTCTGTCGGGTGGTGTCGATTCTTCGGTTGTTGCAGCGCTGTTACACAAGGCCATCGGCGACCAGCTGGTTTGTGTGTTTGTCGATAACGGTTTGTTGCGCTACCGGGAAGGTGACCAGGTAATGGCCACCTTTGCCGAGCACATGGGTGTGCGCGTTATCCGGGTCGATGCGGAAGAACGTTTCCTTTCGGCGCTCAAAGGTGTCGATGAGCCGGAACAAAAGCGCAAGATTATTGGCAATATGTTTATCGAAGTATTCGAAGAAGAGGCCAACAAGCTCAGCGGCGAGACCGAGTGGCTGGCGCAGGGCACCATCTACCCGGATGTGATCGAATCGGCCGGTGCCAAGACTGGCAAGGCACACCTGATCAAGTCGCACCACAATGTCGGTGGTTTACCCGAGCACATGCGTATGCAGCTGTGCGAACCGTTACGCGAGTTGTTCAAGGACGAAGTACGCAAGCTGGGCGTGGAGCTTGGTCTGCCCTATGACATGGTCTATCGTCACCCGTTTCCCGGTCCCGGACTGGGCGTGCGCATACTCGGCGAAGTGAAAAAGGAATACGCGGATACGCTGCGGCTGGCGGACCACATATTTATCGAGGAGCTGCGCAACCACGAGCTGTATGACTCAGTCAGCCAGGCCTTTACGGTATTTTTGCCGGTGAAATCGGTGGGCGTCACCGGTGACGGGCGCCGTTATTCACACGTGGTCGCATTGCGT